>CAYYDL010000458.1:0-15414 GCA_964470545.1 uncultured Hyphomicrobium sp.
CGATCCGGCTCAGGACGAAATCGCTTCGCTTAAGCCCGGTTCGGAGGCGCACATGACCTCTCTCGCATGGCTCATTCCCGCGGCTTTGGCGCTCGGGCTTATGGGGCTCGCCGGGTTTCTGTGGGCGCTCAAGAACGGTCAGTTCGAAGATCTCGAAGGCGCGAGTTGGCGCGCCATCGACGACGAGGAACCTTCACGTTCATCCGACAAAGACAGGCGTTGATCCGTCATGACGCTGTCGGTCATCGTAAGCGGAATGGCCTTCGGGCTCGCAAGCGCTCTCCATTGTGCCGCCATGTGCGGCGGGATTGCGTGCGGAGCCCTGATGCTGCTCGGCGCACAAACCCCCGCGGAGCGCAACCGCCAACTCGCGCTGATGCAAGTCGGCCGCATTGCGACCTACGCAATTCTTGGCGCGATCGCAGGCGCGATCGGTGGTGCGTTTGCCGTGACGAGGGCAGGGCTGAGCTTCGCGGTCATGCAATGGGCTGCAGCCGCGATGCTGATGTGGACGGGCCTCGTGATTGCGGGTGCGATGCCGCGGTTCGCTCTTCTTGATCGTGGATTGTCTTACGTGGCCGGCACGGTCGAAATGGTAACCGCGCCGTTTCGGAAAAGGAGAACGGCGGGACCGCTGGCGTTGGGAGCCGCGTGGGGGCTCAATGCGTGCCCCATGCTCTACGGAGCCGTCTTCTTCTCGTCGCTGACCGGCTCGGCCGCGAACGGATTCCAATTCATGGCAGGCTTCGGCCTCGGCACGGTTCCGGCGGTCGTTGCCGCAGCGACCGGACTGACGGTCCTGCGCACAATCAACGGCAAGCCCGCGGTGCGTTGGGTCGCGGGTTCCCTGATTGCGTTCACCGGCTTCGCAAGCGTCTACATGACAGGGCACGTCATCCCAGGCTTCTGCCTGACGCAATAGCCGTGCTTTTGGCTGCGGGGATTTGGATCTCGGCAATCGCGATCTCGCCGTCGGTGATGTAGCGATTGACGTGGTCGGTCAGCAGTTGATCGCCGGGATTGTACAAAGTCGCGCCGCGAATGACGCCGCATCGTTTGAGTTCATCGACGATGAAGTTCCGCTCGGCGATGGTGTCCGGATCGGTCGCGTGCGTGATCTGAAACGTGAGGCGGGTAAGGGAGAAGCCCGTGTCGCGCGTCCCGGCACCGACCCACAGCACGCGTTCACGGTCGTCCGGGCGATCGGTATTGAGCCAGAACTCGATCGAGCCCGCATCCTTTTGCGCGTAAGCTATGCTCTGAGCCCAGAAGCGGACGTGATGGCGTTTGCGCGGGCTGTCGTCGATCGCCTTCTGGAAACCGATATCCTGGCCGCGGCCGAAGAGGTAAAGCGTGCTGAACGGCGCTGTCGGGTAGGGCCGGTTCAGAACGAAGCACCGCGCCATGCGCCACGACGTCCGAAGGTTCAAGGGATCGGCTTCGACCCAACCGGCGTCAGCAAAGGCGGCGCGGAGCTGGCTCAGATTTCCGGCCAGCGCCAGGTTGACCGGATCACCCGGAAGGCCATCGCCCGTGATGGTGAAACTCGGGACGTGCTGGTGCTGCAAGATCTTGAGGCCCATGAGGACGGCACGCGGCAGGATGACATACGCCCCGATGGCATAAGCCGCGGCGAGGGCGAAGATGAAATCGACCCTGCGATCGACGAGCCGGAACACGTAGACGATCAACCAGATGCTCAAGGCACCGAGGGCCGCGATCGCCGCGCGTTGCAGCATGCGGATGACAAATCGAACCATCTGCCGCCATTCCTGTCGTTGGCCGGATCGCTGGAGACTGCGCCCGCTTAGTCATTACGGTGCGGCGGCCGCGATGGCCAGTACCCGCGCGGCGCGGTCGCGTCCCACCCGATCCCCGAAGGCAGCACTTCACTCTGGTTACGAAAGCCGTTTGTATTCCGGTGCGAAGCGCGCCACGATTGGTAACGAAGTGAGAACGGAGCGCCGTTTCAGGGCATGTCGGTCGATATCGAAACGGTAGTCATCGGGGCGGGCGTCGTCGGGCTCGCCGTGGCGGCACAGCTTGCCCAGGATGGCCAGGAGGTCCTCGTCGTCGAGCGCCACCGCACGTTCGGGACCGAAACCTCGTCGCGAAATTCCGAGGTCATCCACGCCGGGATTTACTATCCGCAAGGATCGCTGCGCGCGAAGCTCTGCGTCTCGGGACGCGAGCGCCTCTACGCGTTCGCCGCGCAATACAACGTGCCCGTCAATCGCTGCGGCAAGCTTCTCGTTGCCACCAGCGAGGCCGAGATTCCCCAACTCGCCGCCATCGAGGCGAGGGCGGCGCAGAATGGCGTCACAGATCTCCGCCGTCTTGGCCGTGACGAGGTTCGCGCTCTCGAACCGGATGTCCAATGCGCCGCCGCAACGCTGTCGCCATCGACCGGCATCATCGATGGCCATGCCTTTATGGCGGCGCTGGAAACGGTCCTCCTTGAATGCGGCGGAGAGGTCGCCTTCAATTCGGACGTCGTCGGGATCGACCGGCTTCCGGGTGGAGAATTCCAACTCTCCGTGTCATCGGGCGGGGACGTTTCAAATTTTTCCTGCCGCCGTCTCATCAACGCCGCAGGACTCGGCGCATCCGATATCGGACGGATGGTGAAAGGCGCCAATCCGGGCTACGTCGTGCCGTCGCTCTATCCGGCGAAAGGTCATTATTTTTCGCTGTCCGCGAAGGCGCCGTTTAAGCACCTGATCTATCCGATGCCGTCACCGGACGCGCTGGGTGTGCATCTGACGCTCGATATGTCCGGTGCCGCGCGGTTCGGACCGGATATTCTTTGGCAGACCGATCTCGATTATGGATTCATCGATGCCGATGCGCGTCGCGAGGCCTTCGCGAAAGAGATCAAGCGCTATTGGCCCGCGCTTCCCGAAGCGGCACTGGCACCCGCGTACACAGGCATCCGGCCGAAGATCTACCCGCAAGGAACACCCGCCGCGGATTTTGCCGTTCACGGCGAAGAGCTGCATGGTGTTCCGGGCTTCGTTGCGCTCTACGGCATTGAAAGCCCGGGTCTCACGTCCGCGCTCGCCATCGCGACACACGTGGCGGACATTCTCGGCGTCCGCCCGGCCATCGCGTCGACAGCTTCAGGATGAAGAAAAACGCGAGGCGGCGGGCAGCGCACCTCGCGTCTTTTCGTGTGGAAGTGCCCGTGTGAATAGCTGTTAGCGGGCCACGGCTTGAGCCTGCTCCTGCGGCTCGGGCATATAAAGGCCGAGGGAATTGCCGTCCGGATCCTGGATGATCGCGAGCCTGCCGACGTTATCGACATCGGCCGGAGCCTTCAGCACCTTGCCGCCCATTTTCAACGCCTGGACCACGGCGTCGTCGACATTCGGGACTTGAATGTACGTCACCCAGCCCGGCTTCGGGTCGGTGGGTTGCTTGCCCTCGTACTTGGAAAGGCCAGCTTGTTCGGAGCCGTTCGCCATGAAAAGCGTGTAAGCGGATTCGCCCGGCGCAGGTGGACGGGAATTGTCGTCGGCCGAGACGATCTTTGGCGTCCAGCCGACGACGTTCGCATAGAAGTCGCGCGCTCTGTCCGGGTTGGCGCTGACGAGCTCGTTCCACCAGACGCTGCCATTATCGCTGCTGGACGATTGTGGAGCCGGGCTTTCGGCCATCGCCGGACCAGCGAAACTTGCGGCAAAGGCGAGAGACAAAACGGCGGCGAGGCTGCGACGTGAGACGGGTCGGGACATTGCTTCACTCCTGGATCGGTCGATATTTGCGATCACCAAAGCAAAGGGAGTGCCAAGTCGCCCGCGCGTTCTATTTTGGCGCGCATTGCAGAATGTATGTGAAGCCGCGAAAGACGCTGTAATCCTTTCCTTTGACGTAGGGCGTGATCTTAACACTTTCGCCGTCCGCCGGCGGATCGTTGAGCCCCAGCATATAAAGAGGATCGATCAGCGCTGCGGTCGCGTTCCACCAGTCGGCGGCGCCATAACGGTTGGTGCGCCACGAGAGCCCGTCATCGTCCACCTCCCAGACCTCCCAGTGGACTTCGGGCAGATAGGACTCGTTTCCGCCGGGCCGCGTCACGCGCGCGAGCTTCTCGCCGCGCTCGATGCGTTGTCCCACTTCGAAATGCTTGATCTCGTCGTAATCGAGATGGTCGAACTCCGAATAGTAATATTTCGGGCCATTCGAGAGATGAACGTCGCTTCGATCGTGCTTGATGAGAAGCGCGCCCTCGCGCCCCCATTTCCAATCGGCCTTCCAGACGGCGCGCACCGTCCCGGATGCGGGCGCCAAGATCCAATCTCCGAGTTTGCCCGCGTCGACGCCTGTATGGATTTCATCGCGTCGCGTTCCATCGACGTCGATCCAGGTCGCATAAGGCGATGTGATCGGCGAGCAGGTATATCCCGAAGGATAAACCGGCCTGAGTCCCGTGGCTGTTACGCCGTAGCCCTTCTTCATCGACACCGTCACGTCCTCCGACGGAGCTGACCTCGCCAGGATCGCCAGCGCCAGGCACGCGAAGGCGATGTTCAGAATCGCGCGTGAAAGCAAAGGCACGGCTTAGATCGCGCTCCGAATTCGGCCTAGCAAGGCCATGCAGGCATCTTCTTTGAGGGGGATCGGAACGGCGGCAGTGAGGCCGCCCGCGTTTACATTAATATCAGCAATTTGATCGGTCATTCCTTATGCGTCCGTTAATGGGCCGGTCTTTGCAGAACAGTCGCCGTGTTAGCGCCAGAAAAGGCCGGGCCGGTGATTGGTTTCCAAATCCTTGCAAGTGTTGCTCCAATTTTAGCGTCCACCTGGAACAGGGGACGTCGCGATTTCGCACACCCTGCGGAAATTTCGTCGTCGGATTGGTCCATTCTGGTACCGGGTCCCGAAATTTCGCGGGATGTCAGGATTTGGTACGTGCCGCATCACCGCGATACGGCAAAAGATCGATGCGCCGTGCTGACCGCTGAGGATCAGGCCGAGTTCGCGCCGATCCGCGACACCGCGGTACGCAACCGATCGTTAACGACGCGCGCCGCGCTGCGGATCGCGCTTTCCGAAGCCGTCGACGGGGCGGTGAGCCCGCGCGTGTGGCGCTTCGGCCGGACGGAGATGGGCAAGCCCGTTCTCGAGAATGGCCCGGAAACCTTGAGTTTTAGCTGCTCGCACACGGAAGCCGCGTCGATCATCGCGGTATCGAAGAACGGCGAAATCGGCATCGATATCGAAGCGTCCGTGTTTCCCTCGACCGAGCAATGGCTTGCCGACACGTTCACGCCCTCGGAGCGGAAAGCCATAAATGCTTTACCAATCTCCGAGCGCGATCAGGCCATCTCCCGCCTTTGGACGCTGAAAGAGGCCTACCTCAAGATGCTTGGCACTGGAATTGCTGACGCATTGGTAGTTGCGTTCGATCCCCGCAACAATCGCTTCGTGTCGGGACAACAGGACCGCCGGGTAGCGACAACTTTCCAAACGTGGATCGCAAACTGCCAAGGGCAGCCTCTCTCAGTGGCCGTCGCAATCCGCGGCGCCAAGACGAAAGGCGCCTCATGGCGCCAGTCGATTGAGGAATGCCTTGTCCGTCTACGAGCCAAATCTGGAACCCCTGGCAAGCGAGCGGACCAGGGAACCGCGATTGTTGCACCACTATTTCGAGGCCCAGGTGCGGCGCCGGCCGGATCACCCTGCAATTGAGTTTGCGGGCGAAACGCTGACGTATGAGGAACTCGATCAGGCCGCGAACCGGATGGCCAATTATCTGGTCTCCAAAGGCGTTGGCCCGGACGCGCTCGTCGGCATCTTCCTCAAGAAGTCGCCACGCCTTTACGCGGCCATTCTCGGAATTCTGAAAGCCGGCGGCGGATACGTTCCGATCGATCCGAGATCGCCGCTTGAACGTATCCAGGCGATCGCGGAAGATGCGAAGCTGCGCTTCATCATCACCGAGGATGCGCTCGCCGATCAGATCGAAGGCAAGCTCGAGACGCCCCTTCTGCGCCTTGACCGCGAACACCACGTCCTGGAGGCGCAGCCTTCCGAGCACGTCCTGCGCATCGATGCCGAGATCAGCAGCAACTCTTTGAGCTACGTGATCTTCACGTCGGGCTCGACCGGCCGCCCCAAGGGCGTGATGATAGAGCATCGCAATGTCGTTGCTTTCGTCAAGACACTGAAGACAGTCTATCGCGTCAGCCCGGAAGACCGCGTCTATCAGGGCTTCTCGACCGCGTTCGATGCGTCCGTCGAAGAGATCTGGGCTGCATTTTCGCGCGGCGGCACGCTGATCGTTCCGACCGAGGACATCGAACGCTCGCCCGCCGACGTCGCCCAGTTCATCGACGACATGGGCATCACCTATTACTCGACCGTCCCGACGATGCTTTCGATGATCGATCGCGATTTGCCGTCGGTCCGGATCTTGATCCTTGGCGGAGAGGCGTGCTCCAACGAGCTCGTCGCGCGCTGGGCGAAGCCCGGCCGCCGGATGCTCAACACCTACGGTCCGACCGAAGCGACCGTCGTCGCGACCTATTCGGAGTGCGCCGTCGGCGAGGCCGTCTCAATCGGCAAGGCTCTGCCGGGCTATTCCGCTTACGTGCTCGATGAAAATCTGGAGCCGGTGCGTCCGGGCCAGAGCGGCGAATTGTTCATCGGGGGCGCCGGCGTCGGCCGCGGCTACATGAACCTCGATGCACTGACCGATCAGCGCTTCCTTGCAAACACCATCGAGCCCGAAAAGAACGACCGTCTCTATCGCACGTACGATCATGTCCGCCTCGGCCTCGAAGGCGAGCTGTTCTTCCTCGGCCGCCTCGATGACCAGGTGAAGATCCGCGGCTTCCGCATCGAGCTGTCCGAGATCGAAGCGGTCTTGATGGAGCATCCGCAGATCAAGGCCGCGACGGTTGCGGTCGTCGATCGCGATGAAACGAAGGATCTCGCGGCCTATGTCGTCTGCCATCGCGCGACTGACGAACTCGACCGCGCCGAGATCGACGATCTGCTGCGGCGGCGGATGCCCGCATACATGGTGCCGCAATATCTCGACGTCGTCGACGAACTGCCAATGATGCCGAGCGGCAAGGTCGACCGCAAAAGCCTGCCCGCCCCGCAGACGCTGTTGAAAGGGAAAAAGGAAATTGTCGCGCCGGAAACGGACATGGAGCGGCAGGCTGCGGCCGCGTGGGCCGAAACCTTCCGCCTGCCGGCCGTTTCGGTGACGGACGATTTCTTCCTCGATCTCGGTGGCCATTCTCTTCTCGCCTCCCGGTGCGCGAGCATCCTGCGTGCAGCGATGCCTGAAGCACAGATTTCGGTTCGCGATTTCTACGAGCATCGTACCGTTCGCCGCCTCGCGGCCGTTCTCGCGGAACGGCTGGCGTCGTCCGACGTACAGGATGGCGCACCCAAGGACCGCAGTATCGAGGCGTTCAAAAGCGTCCATCCGCTGATGCGTTGGACGACGGTCGCGCTGCAGGCCGTTGCCATCTCGATCTACTACACGATCCTCGCGGCGCCCGTTGCCTACACGGTGCTGATGGTCACGGCCGTCGTCGACGGCAAGATCAATTGGGTCGATGCCGCGCAGATCTCGACCATCGTCGGCTTCGCGATCTGGCCATGCATGCTGGCTCTCAGCATCTCTGTGAAGTGGCTCGTCATCGGACGTTTCAAGCCGGGCCGCAATCCGGTCTGGAGCTTCTATTATTTCCGCTGGTGGCTCGTGACCCGCTTCCAGTCGCTGAGCTGGGCCGAGATGTTCTCCGGCACCCCGCTGATGAGCCTCTATTGGCGCGCAATGGGCGCCAGGATCGGCCGCGGCGTTACGCTGTGCACGCCGCTTTGCGGCGCCTTCGACATGGTTTCCATTGGGGAGGGTTCGAGCGTCGGCCTCGAAAGCCAGATACTCGGCTATCGCGTCGAGGATGGCTATCTCGTGATCGCGCCTGTCGAGATCGGTGCAAATTGCTTCATCGGCATGCATTGCAGCCTCGGGCTTAACACGCGCATGGGTAACGGCGCGCGCCTCGACGACATGTCGTTGCTTCCCGACGGAACGGTCATGGAAAGCTACGAGTGCCGCCGCGGATCACCCGCCCAGCTCGCTGAAGTCGTCGTGCCGGAAGGCAAGCGAGTGCGCGCACGCGGGCTGAAGCGCTTCGTCTTCGGCGCCGCCCATCTCGCCCTCATTTACGTGATGGGTTACTTCCTGATCGCGACGGCCCTTCCGGCGATCGCGCTGATCGCCGCTGGTCTCTGGTTCTACGGCCCGGTCGGCGGCATTGCGGCGGCATTCATTTCCGTTCCGATCGGCGTCTTGAGCTACACCTTCGGCGCAATCGACATGATCCGGATTATTCGGCCCGTCGGGCCGGGGCGGATGTCGCAGTATAGCGTCAAATATCTTCGCCACTGGTTCGAGGGCTATCTGCTGGAGAACACCAAGGCGATCCTGCAGCCGGTCTACGCAACGATCTACTGCCCGTCGCTGCTCCGTGCGCTCGGCGCGAAGATCGGCGTCGGATCCGAAGTTTCGACCGTGACGCACATCAACCCGCATCTTCTCGATGTCGGCGCCGGCAGCTTCCTCGCGGATGCCTGCCTCGTCGGCGGACAGCGCGTGAACAACGGAGTTGTCGAGATTGGTGCCGTCAAGATCGGCTCGAGGAGCTTCATCGGCAACAGCGCCCTCGTCTCGGGAGGTCATACGATCGGTGACGACGTGCTGATCGGCGTCGCCTCGACACCGGCGTCCGATATGAAGGACGTGCCGGATAATACCCGCTGGCTCGGCGCGCCGGGATTTGAGCTTCCGCACACGCAGCGCAACTGCTGCTTCAACGAGACTCAGATTTCCGCGCCGACGCGCAGCGCGATCATCGCGCGGACACTGACCGACACGATGCGCATCCTGCTGCCCGGCTTCATCATGGCGGCTGACGGCGTGGCGTTGGCAACCTATCTCGTAATGGGCTTTCGCTCGCTGCCGCTTTGGGAAGTGATCGCCGGCCTCCCGCTGGTGGCGACGGCTTTGGCTGCTGCATCGGTTCTCATGACCGCGCTCATCAAGAAGATCGTCGTCGGGCGCATTACGCCCACGGTGAAACCCCTGTGGAGCCGCTTCATCTGGAACAACGAACTCGTAAACGGTGTTTTCGAAATGAACGCCGCCACCGCGATGACGCCGCTGCTCGGCACGCCGTTCATCGCGACGGCGCTGCGCCTGATGGGCTGCAAGATCGGCAAGTGGTGCTATCTCGAAACGACGCTGTTCTCCGAATTCGATCTCGTGGAAATCGGCGACCGCGCCTGCCTGAACATCGGCTCGACCGTCCAGAACCACCTTTTCGAGGACCGCGTCTTCAAGGCGGACCGCATCAAGATCGGAACGGGTTGCACGGTCGGCAATATGGGCGTCGTCCTTTACGACACCGAAATGCATGACGGCGCGAGCCTTGGGTCGCTGTCGGTGCTGATGAAGGGCGAGGTCCTGCCTGCAAACACGCGTTGGTATGGAACGCCGTGCCAGCCGGTGGTGACGAAGGCGCCGGATGCAGGTGCCTCCGTCATCCAGTTATCCACAGCATCCGCAACTTGTGGACGGCGTCGCTACCTGGGTAGCCAAGCCACCCGAAGCATCGAAATATTGCCATTGTCCGCGTGAGACGGGGGACGCGGCTGTGGCTTCGCAGCCAGCAGTGTTGACTGTTGATGCTTGACTATCGATGCAACGCTCGACGCGCGACGCCGAATCACGTCCCCTCGATCCCAAATAAAGACGCCGCCAAACGGGGTGTTAACCTTTTGGCGGCGAAAAGGGGACCGCGCTGGCGGTGATGCGCTCGAGGTTTGGCAATGAAGAAATATATTGCGTTGGTTGTATGCGGTGCGGCCCTTCCCGCACTGAGCGCTCCTGCAGCGGCTGACGGGCCGTTTTCCCTCAAAGACACGGGAATGCAAGTCGCGCCGTCAACCTGGACAGGCGTCTATTTCGGTGTCGGCGCCGGCTACGGTCACGATCATTCCAAGAACAATTATCACGACGACTCCGGCGATCCGACGTCGACATCATCGAAAAACGAGACCTCCGACGGCGGCTTCGTCTCGGCGATTTACGGTTTCGATCGCCAGATCGGCGACCGCTTTGTCGTCGGTGCCTTCACGGATTTCTCCGTCTCGGCGCTGACGCGAGGCCAGGAGGATATTCACGACGGCCTTGTTGTCGATCGCTCGTGGGCCATCGGCGCTCGCCTTGGCTATCTCCTCAATGATCGCACGCTCGTTTACGCAAATGGCGGCTTCACGCAGGCCCACTTCTCGAACGACGGCTGGTGGGACATCGACACCCCTGGAGGAACGCTGCAGGGCAAGGGCAGCCGTTGGTTCAGCGGCTATTTCGTCGGTGGCGGCATCGAGCGCAAGCTGAACGATAATTTCTATCTGCGCGGCGAAGCGCGCTATTCGGATTTCGGTGCCGAAGTGACGAATTCCGGCTTTGCGGAAGGTGCTCACTACGTCGATCGCGAGGTGCCGGCGATCATTACAGGCGAGCTGGCGCTCGTCTATAAGCTTGACCGCGACAAGGTCCTCCATCCCGACCCCGTCGATGACGACCACGGTCCCCGGATGATCACGTATAACGGCATCGATGCGGCATCGAACTCCGTCTACTGGTATGGCGGCACCGTCTTCGGGCTGACGAACGACCTCTACAGCAACGGCCTTCTGCTCCGGACCGAAGGCGTCGTCGCCTCCTACAACTATGACCAGTCCGTAGCGCCCCACGACAACATCGATGCGGACGACCGCTCGCTGGACGTCATGCTCGGCTATCAGTGGGTGAACGACAACTGGAGCGCGATCGGCTACGTCGGCTACGAGGCCCGCAGCGTTCACCTGTCGCCGTTCGATCCCCACAACGATGTGACGGGCGGCGCCAATGGCTTCAAGGTCGCGGCAGAATTCGAGACCGACGACGAACTGCCCTATTACGCGAGCCTTGAAGGCAGCTATTCGACGGCCTTTGACTCCTACTACGGCCAGGCGCGCATCGGCTGGAACAAGAAGACGATCGTCTTCGGGCCCGAGGCGGCAGTCTACGGCGACGGCGCCGACTTCGCGCCTCGCATCGGCGCCTTTGCGACGATCCCCTTCCAGATGTGGTGGATCAACGTTCCCGCCAAGCTCACCTTCGATGTTGGCCAGCAGTTCGTGGGCGGCAACAGCGATGGTTCCACCCGCGCCGGTGGCGAGGGTGCGTATGGCGGCTCGATGCTCCGCATCGATTTCTGTTCGGATCAACGATAATCAAAGAGGGGCCGCGCCCCTCTTTTTTGCGCCGTACGAACAGAACGTGGCGCGGCCCTTGCTCCTAACTCGCCGACAGCAATCAGCGAGTGTCCAACAATGAAACTCAGCAAGCACGCAGGCGCCCCAGAGTCCGGTTTTTCTCATCAAAAGCAAATGCATGATCGTGTCGTCCTGATCCGGGACGTGGCGAGCGTGCTCGGCATAAAATCGATCGAAATCGAGCAATCAGATCTGTTGAAAGACACATTTCGTGTTCAATTTGACGATTGCACAGGGCGCAAGCAGACCCTCTTTATTCCCCTGGCTGCAAGCCCGGCGAGGGTTAGCCAAACGTTGAGATTTGTTTCCGGACCGCGTTCTCTACAACACTGACGAGCGGGTTCGCAGATCATGGGGATGGCGGATGGCCCTAAGCCGACGGATTGGACGGTCTTAGATGCAGATTTCCAATCTCTCCATCCCCGGCCTGCTGCAGATTGTTCCGCGCCGGTTTCCCGACGCTCGCGGCTTCTTTAGCGAGCTTTACAACGGTCGCATCTTCAAAGAGGCCGGCATCGCCGACGTCTTTGTGCAGGAGAATTTTTCTCGCTCGTCCAACGTCGGGACGGTGAGGGGACTTCACTTTCAAACGTCCCCCCATGCGCAAGCCAAGCTCGTACGCGTCAGCCGCGGCCGGATCTTCGATGTGGCGCTGGATCTGCGGCAATCGTCAGCGACCTTTGGGCAACACGTCTCCGTGGAATTATCAGCCGACAACGGTCACCAGCTATATATCCCGGCGGGCTTTGCGCACGGCTTCTGCACGCTGGAACCCGATACCGAGATCGTCTACAAGGTTTCGAGCTACTACGCGCCACAGGCCGAAGGGGGGGTCCTCTGGTCCGACACGGCATTGAAGATCGATTGGCCGGTCACCCCCCAAAATGCAACCGTTTCTGAGAAGGACGAGAGGCTTCCTTTATTGAAAGATGCACCTCCCGTATTTTGATGGGGGTCTGAGATCGAGGGGAACGGATGAGAGTCGTCGTTACGGGGGGAGCGGGCTTCATCGGCTCCGCGCTTGTTCGCCATCTCGTGAGGGACCGCGGCTGGGACGTCCTGAACGTCGACAAGTTGACCTACGCCGCCAACCTGCAATCTCTTTCGTCCGTTGCCGATAAAGCCAACTATCGTTTGGCCCGCGCGGATATCTGCGACACCGCCGCGATCCATCGTGTGTTCGCCGAGTTCCGCCCCGATGCCGTTATGCATCTCGCCGCGGAAAGCCACGTCGACCGGTCCATTTCCTCATCCGCGGAATTCATCAAGACGAACATCCTCGGAACACACGTCCTTCTTGACGCCGCCCGCCAATACTGGACGGGGCTACCGAAAGAACGCAGCGAAAGATTTCGGTTTCTGCACGTCTCGACCGATGAGGTTTACGGCACCCTCGGCGAGGACGGCCTTTTCAGCGAAAGCACGGCGTACGATCCGCGGTCGCCCTATTCCGCAAGCAAAGCGTCATCCGATCATCTCGTCAGTGCTTGGCGCGAAACCTACGGACTGCCGACGCTGATCACGAACTGCTCGAACAACTACGGTCCATATCACTTTCCGGAAAAGCTCATTCCGCTCGTGCTGCTGAACGCGCTCGAGCGCAAGCCTCTGCCCGTCTATGGCGATGGCCGGCAGGTGCGCGACTGGCTCTTCGTCGAGGACCATGTGAAAGCCCTGACCGCTGTTCTGGAGCGTGGACGTGTCGGCGAAACCTACAATGTCGGCGGACGCGCCCCGATGGAAAATCTCGCGGTCGTCGAGCGCATCTGCGATCTTCTCGATGTCTTCGCGCCGGGCGAAAGATCACGCCGGAGCCTCATAACTTTCGTGCCTGATCGGCCAGGTCATGACCGGCGCTACGCGATCGATCCGACGAAAATCGAAACGGAACTCGGATGGCGCGCCGAGAAGACGTTCGATACCGGAATTGCCGCAACCGTCGAATGGTACTTGAACAACGATTGGTGGTGGCGGCCTTTGCGTGAGAACGTCTATTCCGGTGCCCGCCTCGGCCTGCTCGCAACGCCCGCGCCGGATCGCGAGCAGCTTGCGGAGACATCCGCGTGACCGCAGCGAGCGGCGGCATTCTGATCATTGGGAAAACCGGACAGGTGGCCCAGTCCCTCGCAGAAGCGCTCGCTGTATCGGAATACCGCGTCACAACGGTCGGCCGTCCGGAGATCGATCTTTGCGAGCCTCATTCCGTGACCGACGTCATTCTCGCAGCCCGGCCGGACATCGTGATCAATGCTGCAGCCTACACCGCCGTGGATCGGGCGGAAGATGAGCCCGAGAAGGCCTTTGCCCTAAACGCGGCGGGCGCTGGGACAGTCGCAGCAGCCGCAGCAAAAGCCGGTGCCGTGATCGTTCACCTCTCGACCGACTACGTCTTCGACGGGCAGAAGCGCACTCCCTACGTCGAAATGGATGCGACGGCCCCGACCGGCGTTTACGGAGAGAGCAAGCTTCTGGGCGAACACCGAGTCGCCGCTGCCAATTCCAGGCACGTCATCCTGCGTACCGCATGGGTTTTCAGCCCCTTCGGCAGCAATTTTGTGAAGACGATGCTGCGTCTCAATCGGGAAAAACCCGAAATCCGTGTTGTCGACGATCAGCACGGCAATCCGACGTACGCGCCCGATCTCGCAGCAGCGATCAAGCACATGATCGATAAGCTCCACGGCGCGCCGCCGGACTTAAATCTTTTCGGCACGTTTCACGCCGTCAATGCGGACGAGACCACATGGTTCGGCTTTGCGAGCGCCATCATCGAGGGGGCGGCGGAGCGTGAGGCGCGTCGGGCCGACGTCCATCCGATCGGCACACGCGACTATCCGACCAAGGCCAAGCGTCCCGCTTATTCCGTGCTGTCGGCGGATAAGCTTGCGGCGGTTTATGGCGTGCGGTTACGGCCCTGGTCCGAGGCGCTTTCCGATTGCCTCGATCGCCTGGTCGGACCTGCGACCGGCCAAACCCAACATGAGCAGAGGACGTTCGATAGACGGGCATGAGCGCGTTGAAAGGCATCATTCTCGCGGGTGGCAGCGGTACGCGTCTTTATCCGCTGACCTTCGCGATCTCGAAGCAACTACTTCCCGTCTATGACAAGCCGATGATCTATTATCCGCTGTCGACGTTGATGCTGGCAGGCATCCAGGACATTCTGATCATCACGACCCCGCACGATCAGCCGCTGTTCCAGAGTCTCCTGGGAAGCGGCGCACAGTTCGGGCTGCGTCTGAGCTACGCAGTCCAGCCAGCTCCGGAAGGTCTGGCGCAAGCGTTCCTCATTGGACGCGACTTCATCGGGAATGATCCCTGTGCGCTGGTGTTGGGCGACAACATCTTTTACGGCCACGGTCTCGGAGACATGATGCGAAGCGCCGCGACGCGGCCCGAGGGCGCGACTATCTTCGCCTACGAAGTTGCCGATCCGGAGCGCTATGGTGTCGTGACATTCGATGACTCCGGCAAGGCCAGATCCATCGTCGAGAAACCCAACGCACCGTCGTCGCGCTGGGCCGTCACCGGCCTTTATTTCTATGACCGGCACGTCGTCGAACTGGCATCGAAGGTGAGGCCATCGGCGCGCGGCGAACTCGAAATCACGACGCTCAATGAAATGTATCTCGAGCGCGACGCTCTTCACGTCGAAAGAATGGGCCGGGGCTTCGCCTGGCTCGACACCGGCACGTTCGACAGTCTGATGGACGCCGGCGATTACATCGCGACGATCGAACGCCGCCAGGGTCTTAAGATCGCCTGCCCCGAAGAAATCGCCCTTCGCATGGGCTTCTTGGCGAGGTCCGAAATGGAACCCTGGCTGAACCGCCTCGGCAAAGGCCCCTACGCCGATTATGTCAGGCGGGTGATGGCGGAGATGTGACCGGACCGAGACCGAATTTCGGTTTCTCTGTTCGATACGGAATGTTCCATTAATAGACTGCGCATGGCCTCGGGTGGCAGACACATACCCACTGGCCGGCACTTGATAGCCGTATAAGCCGCTTCAAACACCGTGCGATTTGGCCAGCCGCGAATATCCGTCGCCGCGGGTACAAGCCAATA
>CAYYDL010000459.1:0-1711 GCA_964470545.1 uncultured Hyphomicrobium sp.
CATCGCGCGCATCAATTCCACACGCCGCTGATGACCGTACGACAGGCTCCCCGCGGGCAGATCCGCATATCGCGCCATATTGAAGCGCTTCACCATCTCCGCCGCTCGTTCGCGCAGATACCGGCGCTCGCGCCAGACTGACGGTAGACCAAGGAGATTGGCCGCCATCGATGTCGTCTCTTGGCGGTGAAATCCGACGACGACGTTGTCCAGCACGCTGGCCTCGCGGAGCAGGCGGATATTCTGGAAGGTCCGCGCAATGCCGGACCGCGCCACCTTGTGGGATGCCAACCCGGTGATATCACGCTCGCCGAGCATAACCCGGCCGCCCGTCGGAGAGATGATGCCAGTGATGAGATTGATAACGGTCGTCTTGCCGGCGCCGTTCGGTCCTATTAGGCCAGTGATACGACCGGGCGTGACGTTCATCGACAGCTTCGATACGGCTTCGACGCCGCCGAATCTCTTGGTGAGGTCCTGGATCGCCAGCACGGTCATGGGCCGTGCCTCTTGCGGGCACGGAGCACACTGGCGCGCTCGATCACCGAGTCGATGATGCCATTGGGCAGATAAATGATGACGGCAATCAGGATAACGCCCTGTAACAGCAGCCGTTGATCGCGCAGCGGTCGGATGACCTCGGGGAGCGCCAGCAGGATCGCGGTACCGACGATTGCGCCAGCAATGCTCGCCCGGCCGCCGAGGACAACCGCAGCGACGAGCACGACAAGCAATGGAAAACCAAATTCTTCGGGCGAAATGCTGAACGTGTTGAAGGCCAGCAGGCAGCCGCCGAGAGCACCAAGCGCACCGCTGAGTGCAAAATTCAGACGAAAGTAACGTGCGACGGAAATACCCAACGAGGCCGCGACGGTGTCATCCTGACGAATCGCGTCGAACGCGCAACCGATGCTGCTGCGATTGATCACTGCCAGTAACGCGACGACCGCCGCCAGCGCGAGGATGAGAATTGGCGTCGTGACGACCTTGGGAATAGCGTTGTACCCGAGCGCGCCACCGGTCAGGTTCTCCGCGTAGAGCACAAGCGAGATGAGGATTTGCGCGAAGCCGATCGTCGCGATGGCCTGAAACCCTCCCCTGAGCTTGGCGAGAGGAACCGACAGCAACAGACCAGCAGCGATGCCTATCGCGGTCGCTGACGCCGCACACAGGATCGGATCTAGCTTGTAGTCCTTGAGCAGGATGGCGCCGCCGTAAGCGCCGAGCAGGGCGAACGCCGGCGTTGCCAACGAATAAAGGCCGCCGCGCAGCGCGATATACTGGCTAAGCGCCATGATGCTGAAAGCACAGATCGCATCCAGCAGCGAGACGTAGGCCAGCAGAAAGTCGAACACGTCAGGCCACCCGCTGCTCGGTGTGGAGGCCGGTCAGCAGGCCCGATGGGTAAAGCCACAGCACGACGAACAGAAGACCGAACAAGATGGCGTCGGCGAGTTGCGATGATACATAGGCAATGGACAGAGTCTGGATCAGTCCGATCAGCAGGCTTGCCACGACTGTACCGGTGATGCTGCCGAGACCGCCCAGCACGATGACCACAAAGGCTTGCAGCATCATGCTTTCGCCCATTGTGTAGCTGACGGCATTAAAAGCGATGCCGACGATGATGCCGGCGGCTCCCGCCATAGCTCCTGCGATAAAAAAGGTCTGAAGATAAACCGGCCCGGCGTTGACACCGAGCAGCGTCGAG
>CAYYDL010000460.1:0-5135 GCA_964470545.1 uncultured Hyphomicrobium sp.
CCCGGAAGCGGGATTCTTGCAATCAATGATATCCGCCCCGCCCGCCAACGCGACTTCCGCCTCGCCCGCGTTCGTCACGCTGGCGAGAAAGGCGGGCCTGCCTTGTCTCAAACCGTCAATCATTCCGCCGTACCGAGATGGATATACCGCACGCCTGTCAGGCCGCGAAGATGCGATTCTGCTCTGCGAGGATCGCCGCACGGTCGTGGCGCTGCGCCTCGGTCAGGTTGATGGTCACATCCTGCGCCACACTCGCCTTTCCGGGCGCCAAGCGCAAGATGCGCGTTCCGAGCTGAATTGCCTCGGCCCTGTCGTGGGTTACGAAAATCACCGTGGTCGGATGGCTGTGCCAGAGTTCGGTTAAAAGCTCCCGCAGACTGGTCGCCGTCGGATCGTCCAATGAAACGAATGGCTCGTCCATCAGCAGAATTTCGGGCTCCAGAATGAACCCCCGCGCGAGTGACGCCCGGCGCTGCATGCCCAGCGAAAGCCGCTCAGGGTAGGCGTTCATCGCCTGCCCGAGCCCTACCCGCTCCAGCATCTCGGGGATCCGCGCCCGGCGCGGATCCCCGTCTGGCAGAACGAGCGCGATGTTTTCGTAAAAGGTTCGCCAAGGCAGAAGCCGCGGCGTCTGGAAAATGAAAGTCAGCCGGTCTTTCGCCGGTCCGAGATCCACGACGCCCTCGAAATCGGTATCGAGCCCCGCAATAATGTTGAGCAAAGTCGATTTCCCGCATCCCGATGGACCGGTGATGACGAGGAACGATCGCGGCTCGACCTCGAACGAGACATCTTTCAGCACCAGTTGCGCCTCGCGCGTGCCGACCGCCGGAAAAATCTTGCGGCGCACCGAAACGCGAATGGGCAGCTTCCCGTTGACTCCCTTCATCGCCGCCATGCAGTCACCCGTGATTGCAGCGGCTGCAGCACCGCAAATTCGATCGCCTGGACGACGAGAATGAACGCCAGCGCGTAGGCCAGGATCGTCGTCACGTCGAATTCCTGGAACGCGATGCTTAGCCGATAGCCGACCCCGCTCGAGCGACCAAACGCTTCGACGACGAGAACGATCTTCCAGACGAGCGCGAGACCCGATCGCGCGGCAGCTGCGAAGAATGGTGCGAGCTGCGGCAGCGTCACGTGCCGGAGCGTCTTCCACCAGCCGAACTTGTAGACCTTCGCCATCTCGTCGAGATCTTTCGACAGACTGCGGGCGCCTTCGCGCATGTTGACCGCGACGTTCGGAATTTTGTTCAAGGCCACGGCCGTGATCGCCGCAGCATCTGTCAGCCCGAACCAAATATAGCAAAGCGTGATCGTGACGAGCGCCGGCAGATTCAGGAACAGGATCAGCCATGCATCGAAGAACTTATCCGCCGGTTTGGAGCGCCCCAGCACCAGTCCGATCGCTGTGCCGATGATCATCGAGACGACGAAGGCAACTGCGACACGCGCGAGCGTCGCCGAGGTATTTTTCCAAAGCTCTCCATTCGCGCCTTCGCGCAAAAGTACGTCGAAGACCGCCAGTGGCGTCGGAAGATATCGGTTCTGTGCATAAACGGCGATGACATACCACAAAACCGCGAGCGCCAGCAGCGATCCAGCCATCCAGGCCAGCCGCTCCAAGGCTGCGGTGAAACTCGACGGCGCAGCGATCAGTCTAGGTGTGGAAGAGATTCTGGTCGAAGTGGGTACCATCGCCAACGAGTTCCGTGTCACCGAGTTCAATGAGGAGATTCGTGAGTTTCTCCGCCGCTGCAGTGTCGGCTGCACCCCATGATCGCGCGATACCGGACCGATAATAGTCTCTGATCGCGATGAGCTCTTCATCCGATGCGGGCTTGATCAGCGGTCTCAAACGCTCCCACGCGGAATCCGACGAAGCCAGCACGGCGTCGGCATCGGAAACCGCCGCCAGGAGCGTATCGACAGGCACCCCCTTATCGCGAACCGATTTCTCGGACCAGATGAATCCGACGAGCGATGGCGTCGGAGAGACATCGAGCCCCTTGATCACATCCGCCATCGCCAGCAATTCTTCCGCGCCTCCGGCTTTGAGGCGTGCCGCATACGTCCAGAAATTGAGAACAGCGTCGAGGCGCCGGTTCTTGAACTCCTCCGACACCAGCGGCGCAGCGCCGAAGACGGGTTCGGCAAAATCGGCAATATCTTTGCCAAGCGTCTTCCGAGAATAGGCACGCAGAAGAATCCAGCTCTTGTCGATACCCGTTCCCGCGACGCCGATCTTCTTGCCTTCGAGATCAGCGAGCGACTTGATGGGGCTGTCCTTAGCCACCATGACGCTGCCGAGGGCCGATGAATAAGGAAAAAATTTCAGATCATAACCCCGTGCCCGCTGGCGGAGGGCCCATGTCCAATCGCTGACGATGACGTCCGCCGCCCCGGAAAGAAGAGCCACAGGCGCCGCCGGATTGTTCGCGACCTGAACAACCTCAAGGTCAAGCTTGTGCTTCTTGTCGATGCCTTCCGCCCGAATGGTTTCGATGACCCAGCTGAGCGAGCCGAATTTCACCGACGTCAGGCGCACCGGCGCACTCGCGGCAAGTGCAAACCGCGGCATCAGAAGGGAGCAGGAGACCGCGGAACCGGCAACCAGAACGCTGCGGCGCGTCAGCATGGTCATTTCTGAGGGGCCTCGACGTTGAACCTGTTTCTCCAGAGATAACGCACGCCGTGGAGCCAGAGATCATCGGTGTTGCCGTTGATTGACGCCGACATCGTCTTCGTGAGCTCGCCCGTCTTCGTATCGCGCGCGACGATCGCCAGATTGATCAACGCATCGGAGACCTTATCGACGTAGCCAGTGACCGCGATGTCAGCTCCCGCCTCCTTGGCGATCGGTACTTCGCAGCCATTGCACTGGTTGAACGGCGCGGCCGCTTCGATCTCTTTCTCCCTCGGGGTGAGATCGACGACGGTGTATTTGCCGTCCTTCTGCATCAGGGTTCTGAGTTCATCGGCAATGAGCTTCAGTCGCCGTAAGTCTTCCGGGTTGTATTGCGGAATGAGTTCGCCGTCCTGCTGCGCATCGTGAATATCGAACGGGAACACGGCGGCCTTGGTTGCAGCCGACGCCGGAAGCGCCGGCATAGCGAAAAGGCAGGTCAAAAGAATGGGAAGCACACGCTTAACGAAGGGCATAGGCACTCATTTTCAAGTTACTGAGCGAACTCAGACTTCAGGGTAAGCAAGGCGCCCGGCCGAAGCGCATCTCTTCTGTAGGTGCCCGCTAACCCCACGCCATTGCAAGAGGTTCACCGACGGTTTGCATAGAATGACCGGTCACAAACGCGCGAGGCCCAACCGCTCAGCTTGACAAGGCAGGCGCTCGCCCCTTTTTAGCAACACAGTAACATTAGAAGCCGCCAGCTTCGCGCGACCTTCGCGAGGCCATTTGGAGCTTAAATCATTGCCAATCGGAAGCGTCAGGGGATTTGCCCGCTCTGCACTTGCGAGATCTCGCCACACGATTTGCAGCGCTCTTCTGTCCAGTATGGCCATCGCAGGAATGGCTTGGTCGGGCGATGCTGCAGCGCAAACAGCGCCTCAACCAGTGCCAATTCCAACGCCATCGTCATCGCCGTCAGCATCTCCGCAACCGCAAGGTGTGACGGTTCAGGTGCTCTACGTGAAAGAGGATCGCGAAAAGGATCTGCCGCTCTCTCTGCTCGACCAGCCTGATGCTGATGATGGGATCGCCGGCGCCAAACTCGGCATCGCCGACGACAACACAACGGGCCGCTTCCTCAACCAGAGCTACAAACTCGACGTCATCGAAGGCAGCCTCGACGACGTGCTCAAAGGAGCCGCCGAAAAAGTCGCTGCCGGCGACTCTTTCATCATCGCCGACATGTCCCCGGACTCGCTGCTGAAGCTGTCGGACGCAATGAAAGATAAGCCGGTTCAGATCTTCAACATCGGCAATCCCGACGACCGGCTGCGTGAGGAAGACTGCCGCGCCAACGTCCTTCATACCGCACCGACCCGCTCGATGCTTGCCGATGCCCTTGCCCAGTACCTCGTGTGGAAACGCTGGCCGAACTGGCTGATGGTCGTCGGACCGAGCCCGAACGATCAGCTTCTTGCGGACGCCTATCGCCGCGCCGCGAAAAAATTCGGCGCCAAGATCGTCGAGGAACGGCAGTTCAAGGTCGATACTGGTAATCGCCGCGCCGACGGGGGTTACGAGCAGATCCAGCAGCAGATCCCGCAATTCATGCAGGGGGCCAAGGATCACGACGTTGTTCTCGTCGTCGACGAAAATGAAGTCTTTGCCGATTATTTTCCTTATAGGACGTGGGTTTCCCGGCCGATCGTCGGCTCCGCCGGCCTCGTCCCGTCAAGCTGGCATCCGTCACTGGAGCTTTGGGGGGGAACTCAGTTTCAGAACCGCTTCAAACGTCTGACGGGGCGCATCATGCGTCCGGTCGACTACGACGCCTGGGTTGCCACACGCGTCATCGGCGAGGCGGTGTCGAGGAAGCGCACGAGTGATTTCAAGGTGCTGCACGACTTCATCCATTCGCCCAAATTTGATGTCGCGGCCTTCAAGGGTGTCGCCGTCAGCTTCCGCGGATGGAACGGGCAACTCCGCGAGCCCCTCATCGTTGGCACGCCGAAGGTACTGGTCAGCGTCTCCCCGCAACAGGGCTTTCTGCATCAGTTCAGTGTGCTGGACACGCTCGGCATCGATAAGCCGGAGACAAAGTGCAAAGCCTATACGCAATGATCGGTCGTCAGCCGCATAGCCCGCCCCGGCCCGGATTTTTTCAACTGGAGTTTAGAATGTCGCGACTTTTACCGCTCACGCCGGCGCTTGTTTCGGCCGCTATCGCAGTTTCATTCGTAACGCCCGCCGACGCTTACACCGCCTACGTCACGAACGAGAAGGACAATACGGTTTCCGTTATCGACACGGACAAACTTGAAGTCATTAAGACAGCAAAGGTCGGACAGCGGCCGCGCGGTATCGTCATGTCGAACGACGGCAAATGGCTCATCATTTGCACGAGCGATGACAATGACGTGAAGATCTATGATGCAAAGACGTTGGAATACGTCAAATCGCTCCCCTCGGGCCCCGACCCCGAATTGCTGACGCTCCATCCCGACGG
>CAYYDL010000461.1:0-2983 GCA_964470545.1 uncultured Hyphomicrobium sp.
CGTTCAAGAAGAGGAACGCTCGGAGATTTCGCGAGACCTCCACGATGAAATCGGACCGTTCCTGTTCGCAGCTGACGTCGACGCGCAGGCGATCCCCCTTCTCGCATCGCGCAACGCGTCAAATGAAATCATCAACCGCAGCAAAGCGATCCGACAATCGGTGCAACACATGCAGGTGCATCTGCGCGCCATCCTGAGCCGTCTCAGACCGGCCCTCCTGCTCGACCAGGGACTGGCGATCGCCGTGGAACAGCTCATCGCTTTCTGGAAGGCCCGGCGACCGAACATCACGTTCGAGATGGACATCGATGACACGCGATTTCCGACGGCCATCGAGGAGGTCGCTTTCCGAATTCTGCAGGAAGGGACGAGCAATGCCGTGCGGCACGGAGCACCTTCGAAGATCGGGCTTTCCGTCAGGAAAACCAACACTGGCATGCTTCGTATCGTGGTGTCGGACGACGGCTCCGGCATCATCGCAAAAGGTACGCGTGGGTTTGGACTTGCGGGGATGCGCGAGCGCGTTGCGTCGTTCGACGGCGAACTGCGTCTTGCCGATCGTGAAAAGGAGAAGGGTGTGATGCTGATCGTTGAGATTCCGATTCCGGCGAACAACAAGAAGGACAGCGCACAAACGCTAACGACGAGCGCAGCATGAAAATTCTCATTGTCGATGATCACGGTGTGGTGCGCGAAGGATTGCGCAAGCTTTTTGTCGCGCATTTCGAAGCGGAAGTCCTGGAGACAGCAGGAATTGAAGATGCGCTTGCGGTTTATGCCCAAGAGCGGCCGGATGTCGTCGTGCTCGATCTCAACCTAGAGGGAGCCGGCGGCCTCGAGGTTTTGAGGCGCATCCTGGCGACCGATAGCGGCGCACGCGTCGTGGTTTTCAGCATGCATCACGAGCCGATCTATGCCGTCCGGGCGCTTCGCGGCGGGGCGCGCGGCTACGTCAGCAAGAGCGCTCCCGTCGAGGAATTGATTGCCGCCATCCGCAAGGTCCGTGCGGGCGAACAGTACATCGACCGCGATCTCGCATCACGCATAGCCGTCAGCCAGATCTCGTCGGATGATCCGCTGCAGTCGCTTTCCATTCGCGAGGTCGAAATTCTTCGCATGCTCGGGCAAGGCAAGAGCATGACGGCCATCTCGGAAAATCTGGGGATTGCCTACAAAACCGTGGCCAACATCTGCACGCAGATGAAAGTGAAGCTCGGCGTCGACCGTACGGCCGATCTTATCCGGCTGGCCATCGAGACACTGAGGGCCTGACAATAAAAAAGGCGCCGAAAAATATTCGGCACCTTCTTCCTGCTCGATTGAGCCGCCGCCGATATCAATCGTCGTCGTCGTGCTTGGCTCCCGCGAGCACCTTGATGTTGTCGAGCCCCGCTTTGAAAATACCGTCGATCACGCCGCGGGCTTCCGCGTCGGTCTTCCCGTCGGCGGGATCGAACACGGCGGACCATGCGAAGTTGATTTCGTCTTCGTCATCATCATCAGGCGTGAGCGCAAACTGCGCTTGATAATTTTTGACGGGCAACGGGCTTTCGAGGATTTCATAGCGGTAGAAATTCGGCTTCACGTCCAAGAGCTTTTCCTTGATCTTACCGCCATCCTTCAAAGTCAGAACGCGAACCTTGGCACCATCCTCGGTCGACTCCTCGCAGCTTGCGATCGCAGGGTGCCAATCTTTGATCTGACACCAACCACCGAACTGAGACCACAGACGCGAGCGCTCCTCTTTCATTTTCGCCGGATCGACCTTGAGCTCGAGCTTTTTGCCGACTGCCAAGCTCGCGGCGTTGGCTGCGCTTGTAGCCGCCCCGATCATCCCGATGACTGCTAGGGCCTGCACGACTTTCATTGCGCTTCACTCCCATTTTTTTGACCGCCTCGCTCTTACGAAAAAGCGAGAGCGCTCGGCTTCACAAGCGCGTTACTTTATTACATCGGGAGGAATTCGACGATGAAATTGTCCCGGCTGGTATGTCGGCAAGACAGGGGACCGCAAAGACATTACGCCGCCGCGGTTCGCGGATGAGCCTTCGTGTCGAAAAAGAGCGCCTGACTGATGATTGCCATGACCGTATCGCGCTGGAAAGGCTTTGAAATCAGGAAGGTGGGCTCGGGACGCTCGCCGGTAAGCACTTTTTCGGGATACGCCGTAATGAAGATGATCGGGACTTCGCCCTCCGCGACGATCTCCTTCGCCGCCTCGAGACCGCTGCTTCCGTCTGCAAGCTTCACGTCCACGAGGATAAGGCCCGGTTTTTTGCGCTTAACCGCGGAGAGAGCCTCAGTTTTCGTGGTCGCAACTTCCTGAACGGAATGGCCGAGACTGGTCACGATGGTTTCCAGGTCCATCGCGATCAACAGTTCATCTTCGATGATCAAGACGTTCGTGGCGACCTGATGGGCGATTTCCTGGCCCGCAACCTCAAGCAGTTTCTCGACATCAGGCTCGCTGACCTCGAGAATCGCGGCCGTTTCGGCCGAAGTAAAGCCCTCCACGGCAACAAGCAGGAATGCCTGGCGCGGAAGCGAGCTGATTGAATTTATCCGTCGCTGAGCCGTTCCGAGGGCATTGGCTGCCTCCTCCGTACCATTACCGTCGAGACGAACCGAATTCCAAACCTTCAGAAAAGCATGATAGAGCGCTATTCTCGGCGGCATGTCCGCCGGAAAATCAGACGGGGTGGACACCAGTCCTTCCAGCAAGGTTGCCACGTATGCGTCCCCGGTATGCTGGGCTCCCGTGAGCGTCCGTGCAAATCTCCGGAGGTAAGGCAAGTGCACACGTATCGTCTGTGCGATGGACATAGCTTGGCACCTCCCGTGTCGATCCGACGAGCGCATTTTCACCCATTGCGAGGAATGCACGCAATCCGTACAATCTCCACAGCGGGCGAACTGAACCGGGACAAGAACTTACATATGCAGACAAGGGTTCCTCAACAGGAACAAATTCTCTCGCGCGTCG
>CAYYDL010000462.1:0-3622 GCA_964470545.1 uncultured Hyphomicrobium sp.
GAGAGACGCGCCACTAGCTCAGCAGAAGCCTGAAGAATGCGCATGTGAGTGAAGCCCTGCGACCGGCAATAACCGGGCAGGGCTTTCGTATTTTTTGATCTGTGTTTCGACCAACGAGCCGCGATCTTTCGTCAAGCATGCTGTCATCCTCGGGATGAGCCCGGATGAGGCCGAGGATGACATAAGAGCGTGATGCCGGCGTTTCTTCGCCTGCGATCCCGGCCCGTCGCCGATGCTCCGGGACTGCAGGACCTGATGAGAAGTCTCTAGCCGATCAAGGCGCGGCACGGCGTGAGAACGACACCGCATACGCCTGCGAGCGCATTGGGAAGATCTTGTCGTTCGCGGGGCCTTCGATGCCATCGATGACAGTGGTCGGATCGAAAATGCCGGCATCGCACGTCGCGTTGTCCTCGAATCCCGTGATCGATAGCGTTCCGAGCGTCAGAGTCTTGCGCTTGTCTTCCGGCCAGAGCGCGGTCGGGTCGTCGGTCGGATCGCCGGGCTCGCCGAGGATTGCCGTCAGCTTGAACTGGACGGGACCCTTCGCAAGGCGATCTTTCAATTCCGGACGATAGAAATCCGGATCTTTCTTTTTCGCGTCCTCGTCTGAAAGGCCGACATCGCCCGCAACCGGAACGGCCTTGTACTTGAAGACTTGCTTTTTGCCGTCCGCATTGGTCGCCGTGAAGGCGTGAACGCCCCAGTAATCGACGGTCGCGAAACTCGCTGGAACAGGGTGCGCGTTGAGATACTGAACCTGACGCGTGGTATTCGGATTATCCTTGAAGAATTCGCCAATCTTGGCCTTGTCGTGCGTCGCGACAGTCTTCAGCAGCTTCAGGAACTGGTCCGGATCGCGCGCATTGAATACCGGCGCAGAGATCATCACGAGGTCGGTCGTGTTTTCGTGGCCGAGATCGAAGTGAATGGCAAAACCGCGTGCGTTGTCCTTTTGCGCGTCGGACGCTTCAGGGTTGCCGCCGGCCATCGAAAATCGTGCGATGACGCCGACGGGCGTCTTCGAATTGAAGTGCTGAGCCTTCGTCAACGTGGCCGCCTCGGCGCTCGGCACGAAATTTCCTTTGACGCAGAACCCATGTGGGTGGGCAGCCCGAAGACCCTTATGCGCGCCGAAGACTGCATTGAGACCATTGACGAGACTCTCTGCGTCGGCCTCCTCGGCATGGGCACGTGAGAGTGGAACGATCGAAAGTGCGGCGACGAGCGTGGCGGCCGCCACGCGTCCATAGGAAAACATTTGCAAGCTTCTCCATTGCAAGGTGGGAAAGGAAGTCTCGCCGGCAGACGTCATCTTCATAACGCCATTCATCTATCCCGCACAAATGTTGCAATGGAGCGAGGCGTGTGGCGCGGCTCTTAGCCACGCAAGAGGAGATCCCATCGATCTGAATTTCTTATTGGAACGGCCGGACATTCGCGATGCCCGGCGCAAGAAAATTCTTTCAAGCAGCGTCGCGGCGCCACTCCGGAAATGGATCCGGCAGTGCGCGCCACGCAGACGTATCGATCGGCCCGTTCTCGGCAATCGGCAGCAGGCAGGCGTCGAGATCGGCTGTGATCTTTGCCTTGTCCATGTCTTGCGTGCCGATGAAGACAATTTCCTGACGCCGGTCTCCCCAGATTTTGTGCCAGCCTTTATCGATCCGCGCGACGAGCGTTTCGTCGTCGGGCCAATTCTTTTTGGGCACTGCAGCCCACCAATACCCGACGGCTTCATGGCGAACGAGGGCACCGGCTTGACTGACCTCGCCGACCCATTGCGGGCGTGAAGCAAGCCAGAAAAATCCCTTCGCCCTGATGACGCCGGGCCACGTTGTGCTGAAGAAGGCATGAAGCTTCACAGGCTCGAACGGTCGCCGGGCACGATAGACGAAGCTCGATATTCCGTATTCCTCAGTCTCCGGCTGGTGTTCCTTGAAGCCGTTAAGTTCTCTGAGCCACGTTGGATGCCGATGAGCACGATCGAAGTCGAAGAGGCCGGTGTCGAGAATGTCCTTCGGTTCGACGCGCGCGTGGTTCGTTTCGATGATCCTCGCATCCGCATTGAGCGAGCGAATGATCGTTCGCGCCGCCATGATGTCCGCTGGCTTCGCGACGTCGATCTTGTTCAGGACGACGACGTCGGCAAATTCGATCTGATCGACGAGCAATTGAACGAGAGCGCGTTCGTCGCCCTCGCTTGCGGTTTCACCTCGATCCTTCAGAAAATCGCGCGACGAATAATCCTTGAGGAGGTGCGCGGCATCGACGACCGTTACCATGGTATCGAGCCGGGCGATGTCCGACAGGCTCTGCCCGTTTTCGTCCCGAAACTCGAATGTGGTGGCGACAGGCAGCGGTTCGGCGATGCCTGTCGATTCGATCAGGAGATAATCGAACCGGCGTTCCGCCGCGAGCCGCCGCACTTCCTTCAGCAGGTCATCGCGTAAGGTGCAGCAAATACAGCCATTCGACATCTCGACAAGCGTTTCGTCGGTCCGCGAGAGATCAGCCCCGCCCATCGCGACAAGGTCAGCATCGACGTTGACCTCGCTCATGTCATTGACAATGACGGCGACCTTCAGACCTTCCCGGTTGTTCAAAACGTGATTGAGAAGCGTCGTCTTTCCTGCGCCGAGAAATCCAGACAGGACCGTAACAGGCAGACGCTTGTCGCGCGTCGCGCCACTTCTCTTGAGATACGCGGTGAGTTCCGAGTCCATGGGGCCGTCTCCGGTTAGAGCATGGGCCCTATATATTAGGATGTTATAACATCCGTCAACAAGCGCGGCGGCAGGGCGGAGATCGCGCTTTGACACACAAAAAGCCGCCGGAATTGCTCCGGCGGCCTTCGTTTCTTATCTTCGCGCGACCTAGGCGATCACGATGATATCCACGACCTCGAGTGTATCGGGATCAACGATGGCAACGTGCGCGTCGTCGATCATGAAATACTCGTACCCGCTGTAATCCGGCACGATGGTGACGATGTCTTCAGGGATCGGATAGACGTGAATCGATCGGGGAATCACAACACCGACGTTGACTGCCACGTTCAAGTCACGGGCCGGCGCCACGCGATGGCCTTCGAAAACGGACTTTATCCGAGTTCTTTGCTCTGTCGTGATGTTTGCGACCGAGCCCCTCGGTCTGCCGGCCTTGCCCTCGGTTCCTTCACTGGCCCCGGTTGCGCCTTTCTCGCGACGCGACTCGTCCTTGGCTTGATGGGAACCCGCGCGGTCCTTTCGCTCGGAACTCTCCGCGCGCTTGTCACGCTTTCCGGTGCGTTCGTTATCATTTGCCTGGCGATTGCTGTCTTTACGATTTCGCTGCTCGTCAGTGGCCTGTTGCCGGTCAGCCTTGTTCCGTCCTTCGTCCGAAGCCGAATTTTTTTGCGTCGAACGGGACGCGGAGCCCTCCGCTCGCGAGTTGCGATCGCCCTTCATCTCCGAGCCGCGAAGCTCGCTCGCGCCTTCCGAACCGCCCTTCAACGCGCCTCCGGTAGAGCCACGATCCATCGAAGAGCCGCCCATAGAACCGCCGCCAGGGCCGTTGCCCCCCTGATCGCTCGGGCCTGCGAATGCAAAGGATATCGAGCCCGCGACGAGCGCGAGCGCGA
>CAYYDL010000463.1:0-9042 GCA_964470545.1 uncultured Hyphomicrobium sp.
GGCTTGCCGATGACGGCCCGCGCGATCGCGGCCCGTTGTTTCTCGCCGCCCGACAGCACGGAAGGGTTAACATACATCCGGTCGCCGAGCCCCACCCACTGCAGCAGGTCCGTCACGTCTTCCCTATAGTCGGCGGGCTTCTTGCCGACGACCTGCAGCGGCAGCGCGACATTTTCCCAAACCGTCAGATGATCGAGCAGCCGGAAGTCTTGAAAGACAATGCCGATGCGCCGCCGCATCTCGGCGCGCTTTTGCGGTTTGACCTTCGAGACGTCTTCGCTGAACATCCGGATCTCGCCGCGCGTCGGATGCAACGACATGAACATGAGGCGGAGCAGCGACGTTTTCCCCGCACCGGATTCCCCATGCAGGAAGTGGAAGGAGCCGGGCCGCAGGTGGAACGTCACCTCCGACAGCACCTCTGGCCCCCTGTCGTATTTCAGTCCGACATTCGTCAAGCGAATCAAGAGGTATTAGCCTTGGCAGTGGATATTCTGGGCTCTCTAAACGTCTTCGCGCCTATAGACACGGCGAAAACACAATGATCAATCGATTACGATTGTGGCGCGGTCGTGTACACAGGAACTTCACGGCCTCCGGGCGACCGGCCGCCGCGAATTACAGGATATGACATGCGCGATTCATCCGCCGAACCGGCGATCGAGACAATCTTCTCGGCAGAGGACATCCGAGCCCGTCTGCAGGTGCTTGCTGCTGCGATTGCAGCCAAAACTCCGAAAAATCTGCTGGTTGTGCCGATTCTCAAGGGCAGCTTCGTCTTCGCGGCCGATCTGATACGGGCCCTCCACGCCGCGGGCCTCGCTCCGGAGGTCGATTTCTTGACGTTGTCCAGTTATCGCAAAAGCCGGGTGTCGTCGGGCCAGGTCTCGATTTTGCGTGATCTCGATCTCGATGTCCGGAACCGTCATGTCATCCTGATCGATGATGTGCTGGATTCCGGCCGTACATTGGCATTCGCCAAGGATCTGATCTCGGCGCGCGGTGCCGAGACAATTGAAACCTGCGTTCTGCTCGACAAGCAGGCCCCTCGCGCCGTATCGATCCAACCGGACTATTGCGCCTTTCAATGTCCCGACGTGTTTGTGGTCGGCTACGGCATGGATGTGGCGCACCGCTATCGCGAGCTACCCTTCGTGGGGCGTATCGTCGATTAGAAGTGTAAGAGAACGGGTTCGAGGGAGGGCGGCTTGATGGCGACGATCCTGCTCGCAGACGACGATGCCGCCGTGCGCGATCTCGTCAAGCGAGCGTTGACCTCGGAGGGACATCGGGTACACGTCACCCAGGATGGTCTGGAGGCGCTCGACTATCTCAATGCCGGGAATGGCGACATCGACATCCTGATCTCGGACGTCGATATGCCCCAGCTCGACGGCATATCGCTCGCGGAAAAGGCGCTCGCGTTGAAGCCGGGCCTCGCCGTCATCCTCATGTCCGGATTTTCCGATCAGCTCGAGCGCGCGGCACGTCTCAGGGTGCGCCAGCTTCTCTCGATTTCGAAGCCGTTCACGCTCGACCAGATCAAGCAGGTCGTCCGTACGGTATTGGCCTGAGGCCCACAGAGCTTCGAGTGACGAACAATCAGCCGCCTGTCACGCTCATGTGACGGCTGACGGCCGGTTTCTTCGTGCGGCGATCGATGATGAAGTCGTGGCCCCTCGGCTTTCGCGAGATGGCTTCGACAATGGCGGCGTCGAGCAACGCGTCGTCGGGCGAAGCCCTGAGCGGCATCCTGAGGTCGGCAACGTCTTCCTGGCCAAGGCACATGTAGAGCTGACCGGTGCACGTCACGCGGACGCGATTGCAGCTTTCGCAGAAGTTGTGCGTCAGCGGGGTGATGAAGCCGAGGCGTCCGCCCGTTTCCTTGACCGTGACATAGCGGGCCGGTCCGCCCGTTCGGTATGGGCTTTCTTCGAGCGTCAGCCGGTCCCTCAAACGCGCACGGACGATTGAAAGCGGAAGATATTGGTCGGTCCGGTCGTCGCCGATATCGCCGAGCGGCATCGTCTCGATGAGCGTCAGGTCGGCGCCGCGGCCATGCGCGAAGCGGATCAGGTCTTCGATCTCGTTTTCGTTGATACCCTTGAGCGCGACAGCGTTGAACTTCACCCGGATGCCAGCCTTTTCCGCTGCGTCGACGCCGCGAAGCACAGTCGTCAGATCTCCCCACCGCGTCACGGCTTTGAACTTTTGGGGATCGAGCGTGTCGAGCGAGACATTGATCCTGCGAACGCCCACGCCATAAAGTTCGCTTGCATATTTCTCAAGCTGGCTCGCATTCGTGGTGAGCGTCAGTTCGTCGAGCGCACCGCTGTCGAGATGCCGGCCAAGCGCACGGAACAGCCAAAGGATATTGCGGCGCACCAACGGCTCACCGCCAGTAATGCGGAGCTTCCGCACTCCACGGCGAACGAAGGCCGCACACAGCCTGTCCAGCTCCTCGAGCGAAAGAAGGTCCTTTTTGGGCAGAAACGTCATATGCTCGGTCATGCAATAGACGCAGCGGAAATCGCAGCGGTCCGTTACCGAAACGCGCAAATATTCAATCGATCGGCCGAATGGGTCGATCAGCGGAGCTTCGGCCTTGTGGGCATCTTCGCCCTGCATGAAAACATCTCCAAGGGGGAATTCTTCTTTCTATATCGTTCCCCCGATCGTCAAGGACAAGCGAAGCTCTCGCGTCAGATTATCCGGCGATGTAGAAAAAATTGCTCAAGGGAAGGCAATTTCCATGAAAAGTCCTACGGGGTATTTCGTTCTGGGGTTTCTCGCCGCCTCGGCGATCTGGCTGATCGGGCTCGCCATTTTGAATGGTGAACTTCTCCGAACCTTCATGCATTTTAGCGGCAATTAGGCGCGCTGCCGAACGCGATTGAAAGGTCCGAGCGTCCTGACGATCAGCGCGGCGATGTTGTCGATATCGTCGAGGTCGAATACGGGCTTTCCGTGCGCGTCGACCTCGTAATCTGCCGCGATGCCGAGAACCAGCGGGTCATTCGGCGCCAGGAGCTTTTCCGGAGCAACAGCGGCCCTCCGAACCTCGATCTTTGGAATATTGGCGGACTTGAAGCCCTCAACCAGGATGACGTCTGCTGGCCGCAGGCGCGCTGCGACCGCTTCCAGCGAAGGCTCGCCGGCTGAATCGATTTCCTCGATAAACGCCACCCGCGATCCCGAAACGATTGCCGTCTCGGCTGCACCCGCCGCACGATGACGCGCGGTGTCGCTTCCCGGAGCATCGATATCGAACTTGTGATGCGTATGCTTGATCGTCGCGACGCGAAGCCCCTCGCCCGAGAAATGCGTCGCTAGCCTTTCGATCAGCCTCGTCTTGCCGGAATTCGACCAGCCCGCAATACCGAACAGCGGGAGTGACGAAGAATGAGACGAAAAAGCGTTGCCCAAGGCGGTTATCCCTTCTGTGCGAGGACACGGGCGGCAGCGAGATCGTCCTGCGTGTTGATGTTGAAGAATGGATCGATCTCGTGGCCGCTACTGTTGCTCATCGGAAAGGGCACCGCAACCGCGTTTAGCGCCGATGCAAGTCGGTCTATGCTCAGCGCACGTCGCGACAAGGCATCTGCGACGGCCTGACGGACATGCAGCGGCCAAAGACCGACAGTCGGATGACGTCGCCCGGCGGACATTGCGATGGCGATGCCGCCATTCCGGGCTGCATCGAGGCGAGAAACAAGATCGTTCGGCAGGAACGGAACGTCGGCTGAAACCGTTGCGATCAGCCGAGTGTCTGGCGCCTGCTCCGCTGCCCAGTCCATCGCAGCCAGAAGCCCGCTCAGCGGACCAAGCTCCGGGTTTTCGCGATCCGCTATGGTCTCGATGCCGAAGTCTGCAAAGCGGCGTGCATCGCCGTTGACGTTGAGCATCAGACGGCCGACTTGCGGCCGAAACCGGGCAACGACTCGCTCCAGAATGGATCGGCCCGCGAGATCGGCGAGCGCCTTGTCGCCACCGCCGAAGCGTTGCGAGCGTCCGCCCGCCAGGATGACGCCGAGGATGTGATTGGAAGCCGGCATGGGCCCACGATTAGGCTGGCTTCGCGGCAGCCGCAAGCCGCTGACCTCAGCGCCTTCGTCTTGGATGCCGATTAGGTACCTTCCCACGGGCCGCAGGCCGACTTATATCGCCCGGATAGAAAGCAGCGCCGCATAGGTGCTTCCGGGAGACGCTCATGCCAATAGATAAGACACAGGTGCTCCAAGCCCTGCGTCGGGTCAAAGGCCCAGACCTTGAAAGCAACATTGTCGACCTCGGGCTCGTGTCTGAGATCTTCATCAAGGACGATCATCCGTATTTCTCGATTACGATCCCGGCGAGCCGGGCCGAGGAACTCGAGCAGCTCCGCCTCGCTGCCGAGAAAGTCGTTTCCGAAATCAGCGGCATCTCGGGTGTGACGGCGGTTCTGACGGCCGAGGCTCAAGCTGGACAATCGCGCGCTGCCGCCGGTCCCGTCAAAGCCGTGTCTGGAGCGGCTTCGGAGCATCCACGCGTCCAGGCTGCCCGCGCCAAAGGGGCGACGGGAGACGGCGCCGGTCCGCGCCAAGCCGCTGCCGGAACGCAACCCGGCGCGAAGGCGCAGAGCATTCCCGGCGTCAAGCACGTCATCGCCGTCGCGTCGGGAAAAGGCGGCGTCGGCAAATCGACGGTCGCTGTCAACCTCGCACTCGGCCTGCAGGCCATCGGGTTGAAGGTCGGTATCGTCGACGCGGATATCTATGGCCCCTCCCAACCGCGCCTGCTCGGCGTCACGGGTAAACCTCAGATCACAAACGGCAAGACCATCGCGCCTCTCGAAGGTTGGGGTCTTAAAGTCATGTCGATGGGCTTCCTTGTCGATGAAGGCACGCCCGTGGTCTGGCGCGGACCGATGGTCGTCTCAGCGCTGAGCCAGATGCTGCGTGAAACGGATTGGGCCGGCACGACGGGCGATCTCGATGTGCTCATCATCGACATGCCGCCCGGCACCGGCGACGTGCAGTTGACGATCTCGCAAAGTGTGCCGCTTTCGGGCGCCGTCATCGTCTCGACGCCACAGGACTTGGCGCTGATCGATGCCCGCAAGGGCATTGCGATGTTCAAGCGCGTCGAGGTCCCGATCCTCGGCATCGTCGAGAACATGAGCTATTTCCTTTGCCCGAAGTGCGGCGAACGCTCCGACGTCTTCGGACACGGCGGCGCACGCGACGAAGCGAAGAAGCTCGGCGTGCCATTCCTTGGCGAGGTGCCGCTGCATATGGAAATCCGCGAGACATCGGACAGTGGCAAGCCCGTCACCGTCGCCGAGCCGGAAAGCGAATACGCTGGAATTTTTCGCGAGCTCGCAGCGCGCACATGGTCTGAGGTCGAACGCGCGAAAGGCACGCTGACGCCGCCGCCCGTTCTCGAAATCGTCGAGGGAGGCAAAATCTTGAAAGCCGCCTTCCCTGACGGCCGCACGTTCGAATTGCCGGCTGAGTTCCTTCGCGTCGTAAGCCCCTCGGCGGAAGTGCAGGGGCATTCTCCGTCACAGCGCATCACCGTTCCGCGCAAGAAGCACGTCAAGATCGCCGGCATGACGCCGGTCGGCAATTACGCGACGCGCATCGCCTTTGACGACGGCCACAACACCGGCCTCTACACCTGGGGCTATCTCCATCTCATCGGTCGCGAGAAGGATCAGCGCTGGGGCCAGTACCTCGAAGAACTCTCCGCCAAAGGCCTGACGCGGGAATAAGTCATGCGCAGGCGGCCGGCTCGACGAAGGAGAGTCGCCTGCGCAAACAAGAGCTAGCTCCGCTCTTCCGGAACGATTGCAAACTCGAGCTTCTCGCCAGTTCGAAGCACCGTCGCAATTATTTTCTCATTGATGTGCTTTGCATCGAGGACGCGCGAAACGTCATCGACGCCGGCAATCGCCAAGCCGTCAAGCGCGATCATGATGTCCCCGGCCTTGAGGCCTGCCGCTTCGGCCGGACCGCTGACCTGCACGCTGCGAATTCCGATGGCACCGCCTTGTGTGAGTCCGAGCGCGTGACGAATCCGCTGCGGCAGCACGACATGCTCGGCGACGATACCCAGCACGCCGCGACGCACACGTCCGTGCGACAGGATCTGCGTCAGCACATATTCGGCCGTGTTCGACGCAACGGCAAAGCATAGCCCCTGCGCACCCATGATCGTCGCCGTGTTGATGCCGATGACGTGGCCCGAAGAATTGACGAGGGGACCACCCGAATTGCCCGGGTTTAGTGCCGCATCCGTCTGGATCACGTCATCGATCAGCCGGCCGTTCTCCGCGCGCAGCGACCGACCGACCGCGCTGATGATGCCGGCCGTCACGGTTGATTGGAATCCGAGCGGATTCCCGATCGCAATGGCGATCTGGCCGGGCCGAAGCTTCTTGGAGTCGGCGAGCCTGGCGAACTTCAACCGCTCCGTGGTTTCCGCCCGAAGAACCGCAAGATCGGTGTCAGGATCACGGCCGACGAGGCGCGCGCCGAACCGCAGTCCGTCGCTCTGCGCGAGCGTGATGGACTGCGCACCGTCGATAACGTGGTTATTCGTGAGAATGAGACCGTCTGGCGAAACGACGACGCCGCTGCCAGAGCCTTGGCGCGTTCGTCCGCCACGCAGGCTTTTAACCTGTACGTGAACGACGGCAGGCGAAATCGCGTCGACGACGTCGACGACCGCATTGCTGTAAGCGTCCATGAGGGCGGCGTCATCGCGCGCAACGCTCTCGCTCGAGGCGTTTTCGCGCGCGATGCCGGAATCGTCCAGGACCCGAAATAAGCTGTGTTCCATGATGCACCTGGTGGGAGAGGTCGCAATTAGATGGCGACTGTCATGAAATCCATCAAGTGCCACTCAGGCCGTGGGTGATCATCCCCTTGAACGTCATCCCGGCGCAGGCGGGGATCCGCGTAAGCATCTGTATGAAGTAGATCGAAAATTGTCATGGATAGCCGCCTTCGCCGCCATGACCGAAAGAGAATCCGCGATCATGATCGAAAACTACTCTGCCGCCTGACGCTCCAGCGATGCAAAGGCGGCGTCCGCGTTTTCGAAGACATGCGTGTCGAGACCACGCCGTTTGAGCGCATGCTGCAGCTTGTGCCGCGTTATCGCGCTGGTCGCATAACGCGCCGAGCGGCCATAATGGTGTTTGGTGACATAAGCCACCATGTCCGCGTAGGCGTCGTAGAGATCTTCTGCGATCCGGCAGCCATCCTGATTGATCATCGCATCAACGCGCCGTCCCGTTGCCTTGCAGGCATCGATGATCGCCGTCTTGAGATCATCGACATCCGACTTCTTGCGCACGCTCCAGGCCTGGAGGTCGATGTTCAGGATGTTGCGTCCCGCATCGTAGCTGATGCGATCTTTCAAATGCTGATTTAACAGATCGGCGAGAAGATCCATCGGCTGATCGAGGAAGATCGCGGGGTTCATCGTCACCGGCTTATGGATGTGCGGCTTGAACGCCATGTGCGGGAGAATATCGCGTTCGATATCGATGCCCGGTGCAACTTCGATCAACTCGAGCCCATGATCGGTAAGCTGGAAGACGCAGCGCTCGGTCACATAAAGCACGGGCTGTGCCTTCTGCGCTGCATACTTGCCCGAGAAAGTCACCTGCTCGACGTGTTGCACGAATTTCTTCGCGCGCCCCTCTTGCACGATGCGAAGCTTGCCATCCTCGATCGCGACTTTGAGGCCGCCCGCTGTGAACGTGCCCGCAAACACCACCGCGCGCGCATTCTGCGAAATGTCGATGAAGCCGCCGCAGCCGTTGAGCTTGCCGCCGAACTTGCTCGTGTTGACGTTGCCGAGGCTGTCGCATTCGGCCATGCCGAGGCACGTTAGGTCGAGTCCGCCGCCATGATAGAAATCGAACATCTGGTTCTGATCGAGGATCGAATGGGCGTTGGCCGACGAGCCGAAGCTTGATCCCCCGGCAAGCACGCCGCCGACGGCGCCCGCTTCTGTTGTCATGACGAGATAAGGCGTGACCTTTTCTTCATTGGCGACGTTCGCGACACCGTCCGGAGCACCGACGCCGAGATTGATGACGCCATTGGGTGGCAGCTCGAACGCCGCGCGCCGTGCGATGATCTTGCGCTCATCGAGCGCCATCGTCGGCAAGCTATCGACGGTGACGCGAACCTCGCCCGCGAGGCCCGGGTCGTACATCACGCCGTAGTTCATGCGGTGCATCTCGGGCGGATCGGCGATCACGACGCAATCGACGAGAATACCCGGAACCTTCACGTCCTTTGGCTTGATGGAGCCTTCGGCGACGATGCGCTCGACCTGGGCGATGACGATGCCGCCATTGTTGTGCGCGGCCATCGCCTGGGCCAGCACATCGAGCGTCAGCGCCTCGCGTTCCATGCTGAGGTTGCCGAGCGGATCGGCACTGGTCGCGCGGATGAGTGCGACGTTGATCGGCGTGGCCTTATAGAACAGCCACTCTTTGCCATCGACTTCGACCAGCTTGACGAGATCTTCCTTCGTTTTCGTATTGACCTTGCCTCCGCCAAGACGCGGATCGACGTAGGTGTGCAGGCCCACGCGAGTAAAAAGGCCGGGACTGCCCGAGGCGCAACTGCGGTAGAGCTTCGATATGACGCCCTGTGGCAGGTTATAGGCTTGAATCCTGTTGTGCTGCGCGGCCTCTGCAACCTTCGGCATGCGTCCGAAGTTTGCCGCGATGACGCGCTTCAGGAGGCCTTCGTGATGCAGACGTCCGGTGCCGAGACCTTTGCTGTCTCCTGCCCCGGCACACATGATCAAGGTCAAATCGCGCGGAGCACCCGTCTCAACGAAGCGCTTTTCCAGCGCGGCGTGAAGAGCTTCCGGAATGCAACTTTGCACAAACCCCGTCGTCGTGACGACGTCGCCCGGGTTGATCCGAGCGATGGCCTCATCCGCCGACATGACCTTGTTGGTAACCATGCGATGCGTTTCCCCAAGTCACAGCCTTGGATCCATCGAGGCTTCGACCGGCCTCCGCAAAACCCG
>CAYYDL010000464.1:0-4139 GCA_964470545.1 uncultured Hyphomicrobium sp.
ATTTCAACGCCGAGCCCGATCGCGGGTATTTTGGGACTTCCGGTTTCGCTCGCAGTTGCTCTGGGCATGAGTCTGATGCGGCCGACGGCCAATCGCCGTGCGCTCGAGATCGTGCGCGATATCCGGATTCCCGGCGGCGAAATCATTTACGATCGCGAGATGCAAAGGTTGCAGCTCAGGAAACATACCCGCACATAAGTCGGTGCCAAATGTGCCCGGATGGTCGTCCGAGATTGATCCATCGGTCCGGGCCAACTAAAGAGCAGTCATGACCATCCGCGATCGCCTCGATCTCTATCCGCCGCTCATGCCGCTGCGCGAATATCGTCTGCCCGTCAGCGGCGGGCATGCGCTTTACGTTGAAGAGTGCGGCAACCCGAATGGGCAGCCGGTCATCATTCTGCATGGCGGACCCGGCGGCGGCAGCAATCCGACCATGCGGCGGTTTCACGATCCGGACCGCTATCGGATCATCCTGTTCGACCAGCGCGGATGTGGACGTTCAACCCCGAATGCATCGCTCGAAAACAACACGACGCAAGATCTTGTCGCGGATATTGAACGCATTCGGACCGAGCTTCGGATCGGACGCTGGCAGCTTTTTGGCGGCTCGTGGGGGTCGACGCTCGCGCTCGCTTACGCCGAGACTTATCCTGAGCGGGTCAGCGCGATGGTGCTGCGTGGAATCTTCCTGCTGACGCAGGCGGAGTTGCGCTGGTTCTATCAGGATGGCTGCAGCTGGATCTTCCCCGAGGCCTTTGCCGAATTCGAGAGGCTCATTCCGCCTGCCGAGCGCGACGACATGATCGGCGCCTATCATCGTCGCCTGACGTCGAGCGATCTCAGTCTGCGTCTGGCGGCGGCGCGCGCCTGGAGCATGTGGGAAGGAACCACCCTCTCGCTTATTCCTGAGGCGGATCGCATCGCGCGTTTTGGTGCTGACACCTATGCGCTCGCCTTTGCGCGCATCGAGAGTCATTATTTCGTCAATCACGGGTTTTTTCGCCGCGACGGCGAACTGCTTCTCGAGGCGAACGCCCTGAAGGACATTCCGGGCGTCATCGTGCATGGGCGTTACGACGTCGTGACCCCTGTCAAGAACGCGGTGGCGTTGAGCAAGGCGTGGCCCATTGCAGACCTGCGCATCGTAGCCGATGCGGGGCACGCGATGACCGAACCGGGGATCGTCCACGAACTCGTCCGAGCGACTCGCAAATTTGCAGGTTGAGGTCCGGCGGCTCGGTTCAGAACAAGATCTTAGAGCGCGCCTTTCGGAGGCGGCGGGGCATCCGCTGGCGGCGGCGGTCCGGCGTGGTCATCCTTCGACTGCGGTTTGTCGAGATCTTTGATATGATCGCGGATCTTCTTGTAGACCCGTGACATGTAGTCGAGCGCCTGATCGACTTCCTCCTCGGTCGGCAACTGGGAAACACCGCCCGGAGGCCCTTCCGCGAGCGGCGCGTCATGTGGTGATGGTGGACCTACCGGTCTCGTTTCGAGCAGCTCTTCGAGTTCCCTGATGCGGTCTTTGAGATCCCTGTTTTCCGCTTCGAGACGCGCCAGCTTGTTTGAAGGGGCGCTCGCTGTTTCATCGTCGACAGGCTTGCACGCCCACTCGGACCCGGACTTCGCACACATCGCGACGGCGCCCGTCTGCGTATCGAGGCGCAAGAACCCGCCGTCGACGGGAGACATCATGAAGCGCCCACCTTCCGGCGCCGATGTTTCGGCTGCTCCGGCGGCTGCCAACGCGGGTAGAATGACGAGGCCGAGAACGGCTGCTCGCAAAGCGTTCAGGTTCATTTCAAGGTCCTCCGCGTCGGCACTAGGCTTAGAACGGTCATAACGAAGGACTGTGGCAAGACACTTAGTCCCGAATCGGCACCGGGAAGACGGCGGCTTCCGGAGATGTGCGCGTAAAAATCGTTTTTAATAAGTCATTGAAACTCCGAAATTTTTATAATTCTGGCACGGCCCTTAACCGGCCGTTTACTGGCCAGGCCCAATTGTTCCCTCGAGCTGATTTGTGCCGCGTCCGCCCAATGATCGCATCTGCCTGCGTGCGGCACGGACCTCTGCGGATGTCCCTAGCCCGCTGACAAGCGCTCTCCCGGACCGTCAGCGATTGCGCCGCCTCGAGGGGAAGATGTCGAATACGGAAATGAGCGCTGAACGTCGACGCGGACAGGAGCCGCTCGAGTCTGGCGACGATGGCCGCGCCGAGCTCAAAAGCATGCTCGATACGATTTCCGCACAGCTTCAAGATGCCGACAGGCGGCACATGGCGGCGCTCAGTGAGATGCAGGATCGCATTTCGGTGATGGGGCGTGAGGCCGACCTGCTCCGTGCGCGGATTCCCGATCAGTTTGCGCCCGCCTTCGAGCAGATCGAAGCGGGTATCGGCGAGTTGGCGCATCGATTGGCGGATGCCGGGCAGGACGCTCATCGGATCGCCGCTCATGCACCGCCGCGACCGAGCGCAGGAGCTTCAAAATACGGATCGCACGTCGACCCGTTCGATGTGGTCGGGTCGGAAACAGAGGATGCGGCCGATCCATGGGACCGTCGGTCGGCCGAGGCGCTCACCAGCGTTTATGAGACGGCAGGTCCAGAGGTGTCCTCGCATCGCCACGCTATGCCCGATGCGCGCGGTGCCGACACCGGGACTTCGCACATCGACGAGGCTTGGCTCCAAAGCAGGTTTGCGGAGATTGCGAGAGGCATCGAGTATTCGCTCGCTCACGTGAAGCCTGAACTTGGGATTTCGGAGCTGGGTGATCGCTTCGATCAATTCGAACGGCAGTTCGGGAAGCTATTCGCAGGCGTCGCCACCCACGACGATCTCGCCGGCGTCCGGCAGATCGAGGCGCATATGAGCGCGGTGGTGAGCCAGCTCGAACAGACGCAAGATCAGCTTCAGCGGCTGAACACCATCGAGGCGCAGATCGCCAGCATCTCGAAGACACTTGCGGAGATGCGGGCGGCGCAATTTGGCGAGAAATCTCCGCAGGATATCGACGCCATTGCGCGTGCGGTCGCGGAGGAAACGGCGCAGCGTTTTGTTCTATCGCGGGAGAACGATGAACATTCGGCTGCCGATGAGCTGCGTCCGCTGATCGAGCAGCTGAGGTCAGAAAACCGTCGGAGCGACGAGCAGACTGCGGCTCTTCTGGACACGATGCAGCAGGCCATGGTGCGCCTTCTGGACCGTGTCGATGCGATCGATGTCGCGCAACAGCCGGTTCCACCGCCATTCGAACCCGGTTCTCCTGGGAATTTCGCCGGACCGGCTGCACTTGGCGGCGATCCCGGGTATGGCCAGGATTGGATGGCTGGCGGGTATGGCGTCCTGTCGGACACGCCCGCGGCAGTTCCCTCCTCGCCAATGCCGGCTTCGTCCGCAGACTTTTCTTCGCCGGTTGACCTTGGCGTTTCGCCGGACGAGGCGGCACAGAGAAGTGAAAAACTTCGCCAGGAATTCGTGGCGGATGCGCGTCGCGCGAGGATGCGGCTCAGTGGGGAAACCGATGACATCGGCGCTGCGGTGCCGTCGCTGCTTTCTTCCTCTGCTGCGGCCACGCATCCTTCGGGAAGTCGGCCGATCCGGCCATCGGCGGCGCCGGTAAAAAATACTTCAGGCCCGTCGGCGCCGTCGCCGCGGCTGATGCTTGTCGCTGCCCTCGTTCTTATTGCGCTGGCGGGACTTTGGTACACCTTCGGATTCGGCGGCAACCGGATGGAGCCCGCGGCGGTGCATGACGTTCCGCCCGGCCAAACGCCGAACGGAACATCGGACGCAGTCAAGTCCGCTCCGGCGGTTTCAGATCCATCCGCGGATAAGCCGACGGCGCCTTCGCCGGACGTCAACGGTCCCCGCGGAGAAGCCGCTCCTCAAGACGATACCAGCGGGCCGAAAACCGCAGCGGATGATTCCGCATCGCGGTCTACAACCGCCCTGCCGATGACGGGGGTTACCGTCGATCTCGGGCAGCCGATCTCGGAAGCCGAGATGCAGGCGGCAAGACGCCATCAGGCCATGGCCGCGATGTCGGGCGAACTCGGCGACGCGGCGGCAAGGCCGGGAGAGTCCGCCGCCGTTCCGAAATCCATGGTTCCGACAGAAAGCGAAACGGAAGGCG
>CAYYDL010000465.1:0-4599 GCA_964470545.1 uncultured Hyphomicrobium sp.
GCCAGACGTCCGGATTGGCGTAGCTTGCGAGGTCGCCTTTGCGGTCGATGAGGACGGCCGGAACGCCGCGCAAGAGAAGCTGCTCGATGAGCGACAACGCCAGCGTCGTCTTACCGGAGCCGGAGCCACCGAGAAATGCTGCGTGGCGTTTCAGGACGCTCTTGTTGAGTGTGACGGGGCGGGCGCGGAGGCCATTCTCACGGCCGGCGAGAATGCTGGCGCCGTAGCTGCCGTTCTCGTCGAGGATGACGGACATCGGAAGGTCGTCGTCGTTGGCGGGTAAGCCAGAGTCGGGCGATCCTGGCGTTGCGGCGCGCGCTTGCTCGGCGGAGAGCATATCGAAACCGTCGAGCGACGACTGCGGATCGTCCATTTCTTTCTGGACGAGGCGCGGCACCGGGCGGCCGAGCAGATCGAGGCGCAAAAGATGCGTGATCGAGATCAGGCTAGACAGCGGCTTCGCGCCTTCGAGCCACTGCGTCATGCCGGCATCGCCGCGATGGTGCGCGGTGAACTCGCGCACCGTCATCATCCGTTCCCACTCGGGGATCGGTACGAGCAGCTGACGGCCGCCGTTTTCGCGGAATTTCCGAAGCGCCTGAGCCGTCTGGTTTTTCGAATTCGGCGGGAAGTCGCTCGCGCGGAGCATGAAGCAGGGCTTGCCCTGCATCGATGTCAGCACCTTGTCGAGCTGGCGCTTCAGTGCGCCCCCTTGGGTCTTGCCGTTGCAGATGAAAATGCGCACGTCGTTGGCGAACCCGGTGCGGTGACGAACGGTGAGATCGAGCGCAGGCAGCTCGTCGCCGAGTTCCAGCCTTTTGGTCGTGATCTCGATCGCCCGGCTCCATTCTTCGCGTGCGAGCTGCAGGGCGCCGGACAATATATCGACGAGCTCTCCTTCATCGGCGGGCATCTCGGCTTCACTCTCGTTGGCGAAGCGTTCCCACATCTCACGGAATTGCACGGCCGATAGTGAGCCCGGTGCGTCATCGTCGCTGCTGAAGCCGATCGCCTGTCCGAGCGCTTGGGCGAGCGTCGAAATGAAAGACGGGCGCTCGGGCTCGGGCTCGCGTTCGTCGCCTTCCGTTGAGGTCGCTTCGCGGAGGCGCGATTGCGCGTGCTCCAACAGACGGCGCGTCGAGAGGCCGCCGAATTCTTCGAAAAACTGCGGGCCGAAAAATTGCGTGGCGTCGGGAAAGCTCAAGCCGTCGCCATTGACCTCGGAATGGTAGGCGAGGCGCTTGGAGATGATGAGGCGGGCTTCTTCCGGCGTGCGGCTTTCGCGGAGCAGAACGGGGCCGGATTTCTCGATGCGGTCGATGTAGGATTGTGCGACGAGGCTTCTCACCTGACCGTAAAAGTCTTCGAGGCACGAGATGATGATGATCGCGTTCGTCAGCCGGTTGGCGATCTGGATGAGATCGCGGACGGCGCGCTGGAAGCGATCCTCGGCATTGTCGAAGAAACGCAGGTCTTCGACCTGGTCGATGCAGAAGACGAGCGCGGCGCGATCGACTGTCCAGACGAGCGCTCCGAGCGCCTTGATGATCTCGAAGGCGCGATCCTCGCCGTCGTTCGGATCAAGGGCGCTGACGGCTTCATGCGCGATCGCCGTCAGGTTGCGACCGTTGAGGTATTGGCGGACGCGCTGGTCGATGCGCGGGTCGCGGCGCTGCAGATAGAGAAGCGCGCGCACGATGTTGATGTCGAGTTCCTGGGTCTGGAACTTTTCGCAGGCGACGATCTGATCGGCGAGGCGGAGGATCAGTTTCGCGAGCTGCTTGTCGTCCAGCGTATCGTCGCGCAGCTTTTCGAGATCTGCCGAAGATATCACTTCGGAATCAAGCACCATCCGGTTCGTTAGCCGCGACAGTGCAGACTCACCGAAACGATCCGGATCGTAAGGCTTCTCGAGCGAGTGCACGAGGCGGCGCAGATAGAAATCGGCGTAGTTCTGCACGTCGGGCGTCATCTGCGCGTAGCCGAAATAGCTTTGGCCCGTGCGGTGCGAATCCGTCCTGAGAGCTCGCAGGAGGTGGGTTTTTCCGGCACCGGACTGGCCATGAAACAGCAGGATACGGTCCTGGATGTGATATCCGCGGCCGGAGGTGACCATCGTCAACAGGTCGTTGAACTTCTGGCGGGCCTTGGCGTGGATCTCCGGCACGTCGACGGGATCAGCGCGCCACATATCGTCTTCCCAGGTGATCGAATGCTCGAACGCCTCGCTCAGCTTGTCAGGCGCGAGCGAGGGAGCGAACGTCGACTGTTTCAGGGAAGCGCCTTCAACACCCATTTCGAATCGAAATGCCTTCAATCTTGAACGCGCACAAAGTGCCAGACGGTGTTCTTGTAGAGGATCTTCGAATCCTCAAGCGATTTGAGATCGCGACCGTCTTTGAGATCAGCGGTCGCCAGTTCGAGCCGCCCCGAGCGATGGGCTTCCGCGAGCATTCCCTTGAACGCAATCTCGGATAAACCCCAGTCGGGACGCGCGTTGCGAATCGCCTTCCATACCAAAGAGATAAACGCCTTCCGGTTGCCTGGCCAGCCCTCTGAGACAGGTCGTGCCGCATCGACAACAGCCTGACAGAATTCAGGCATGTCAGGTGGAGACACAACTCGCGGTGGCTGCGTCTCGTCGAGCGGAAGGCGATCGTTGGCGGCTTTCGGCGCCGGTGCGCGGGTGGGACGCTTCTGCGGTTCGGTCCGGTGTTGCTGACGTGAAGCGCTGTTGCGCGCGTTTTCTTCCTTCGGCGCGAGCAGTGTGTGTAGAACCGCAAGTTCGAGCGCAGCGGCGCTTCCTTCGCGCGCGGCAACGATTTCACAGGCGAGCTGGATGATGAGTTTGCCGTCAGTCGAAATTTCGCGCGGGGAGCGGAAAAGCTGCCCGGCGAGCAGCCGCCCGGCTTTGGCGGGAAGGCTCGCACTTTTGCCGAAGCCCGTCTTGATCTTATTTCCAAAGGCGCGTTCGAGCGCGATGATCGCGAGTTCCGAGCGCAGGTCGGCGGGCGAAAGCAGGCGGGCGGTCGTCTTGCCGAAGTGCCGCTGGACGATGAGGGCTGCAAGACCTTCGGGTCGTCCCAGCCCTTTGCGGATCGAAGGCGTATCGCTGGCTGAAAGTGCGCCAAGGACCAACGCGGCTTTTGCATCGTTCCACGTCGTCGGGAAGGATCGGGAGGCCGCAAAGTGTGCTTCTGCAACTTTCCGTCCTCTATCGGTGGCGGTCAGCCGACCCTTGGATTCCGACGTCAGCTGTGCGCCGGCGAGGCTCGAGAGCGCCAGTTCGGCCGAGCGGCGGAATTCGATACCGGATATTCTGGGCGTCAGTAGGGGCGCGACATCGCGCTGGAGGTCGGCACGGGTCGCGCTTCCGATCGCGATGCGCAGAAGCAAGAGATCGCGGACGGTGAGCGTCGGTGAAACCTCAACGTCGGATCTCGATTCTGAATGTTCGATGGCTGCACTCATCGAATTGTCTCCTCGCGCGAATCAGATGCGCTGTCGCGACAACTTTGATGATTGGATGCTGACTTCCAAGATCTCCTGGGTTTTGACCCACAGCAGGCGACGCAAGCGCAAATACTCCGCGGCGTGCATTGCGCCAGCCTTTCGCCGTGGGGTGGTCAAAATCGCGACACCTTGTTGGCGCGATTATCGGCGCGGGGCGGATCTGAGTTTGTGAGGGTTCCGGTGTCATGTTTGGCTCTCCAGGATCGCGGCGGCGCGCGACGGATCGTGAGTCGCCTTTCGTTAGCGTTAACGTCGAGTTAACGGATTTTCGGCAATGCTGAGGTCAGCGACACGTCTCGTGTCGGGAGTTGCCAAAATGTATCGCGTTGCGCTCGCTGCCGGGCTTGCGGCGGCCCTTGCCGGTTGCAGCCTCGGATCGACGTCTCTTTCGTCCGGCTTTACCGAACCCGAAACGACCGCGTCGTTGTCGCCCTCATCCTATCTATCGTCGTCGAAGAGTGTGGGACTTGGTGGTGAGCCGTCCACGCCTCGCGATGGTGTGCAGGTCGCCATGCTCGACAAGGCGCCGTCGGGGACCTACGAGAAGGCTGAGCCGGGCGTCCTCTCCAACCGCGACTATTCACATACATCGCTCAATGCCGAGATGGCGCGAGATGTCATCAATGCCTATCGCAAGAAGCACGGACTGCGGCCGCTGCGGCTCAATGCCGAGCTTACGGAAGCGGCGAAGGCACATTCCCGCGATCTGGCGAAATGGGACCGCATCTCGCACTATGGCTCCGACGGATCGAACCCGTGGGACCGGGTGAAGCGAACGGGCTACAAGGCGCGCCTGACGGCTGAGAATGTCGGTACCGGGCAGATCAACTTCAACGAAGTGATGAAGGGCTGGGAAGATAGTCCCGGGCACAACAAGAACCTGCTGACGCCGGACGGCGTCGATATGGGGATCGCGCTCGTTCAGGATCCTCACACCGAATTCAAATCGTTTTGGACGCTCGTCGTCGCCGCGCCGATGTGAGTCTTTGATCGGCGCGGGGTGCTCCCCTTGACGGATCGGCCGCAGCAGCACCGAAACCTGTTTCGGTCGGCGGCGAACACTCAGTGGTCCTCAAGGCGCTCACG
>CAYYDL010000466.1:0-1731 GCA_964470545.1 uncultured Hyphomicrobium sp.
CAGTACCCGCTAACCACCGGCGAATAGTTGCCGGGTGTTTATGAAGGGCAGCGGCGCATTTTTCAATCCAACGGTCCTTGCCCCACAGTGATTCTCCGGTTGTGCGCAATTCTTTTGGGGTCATGTTCCTTCTTCGGCTGCATTTATTTCCAGTCCTTGCCGTTGGATTTTCTGTTCTGCCTGTTTCTTGTCTAGCCAGCGCTCCACGATTTCCTGTGACCCGTGACAGCCGCATGGCGCGTAGTTGTAGAGCCATTCGCCGATTTGGCGAAACTGATTGATGTTGATGTAATCCGCCCGCCCGAGCGCGCCCATAAGGTCGTTGGACAGGAAGGCCATCAGGAAATCGCCCGGCGGAATGCCATGTTCGACGTAGCGTTCCATGGAGTCGCGAATATGGGGCGGGCACGTGCTGTAGTCGGTCATGGCAAAACCTATATGGCGCATTTCGCGTGGGCGCGCAAGTGCATAGTGCGTGTTCTTGAAGTGGTGCCCCCGGTAGGATTCGAACCTACAGTGAAGCGGGTTTTGAAGCCGCGGCGTCTGCCTGTTCCGCCACGGGGGCTTTGGCAGCGGGGGACCGATTCGAACGGCCGATGACGGATTCAAAATCCGTTGGTTTACCAGTTAGCCTACCCCGCCCCGGATGGCCCATGGATGATCTCGCGCACTTCGGCGACACCATCGAGCCATTGTCGAAGCTGGGGATGACGCACGATTTCCCGCAATTCGCCGTCGGTCGGCACACGCACGCGCAAACCTTCGTAGAACACGCCGATTCCGGAACAGTAGATGCAGATCGTCATGTCGCCGTCTTCGGGCTGCGTCTCGCCAGACGCCGCGTCGAGCACGTGCTTGCAGTGCGGGCACACACAGGGCGGCGTCTCGGTCGTCTTCATCCGGATATCGTCTTATTGCGAGTGCGGTAGTACATGCCGGCGATATTGAGGCCGATCATCAATACATCGAGCGGAACGCCGTCCCATCGATATTTACCCACCTTTATATCGGCACACAGGAAAAGCACCCAAAAAGCGATTAGCACACCCCACAGGATTTGAAACGCGCGGTCCGTTCTCGTCATCATGCGGCTTCGCGCTCGCGTTCCAGAACCTGCGGCATGGAGACTTGCTGCGGCTTGGGCAGCAGCGCCACTGGCTTTTCCGGGCGCCGGAGCATCGCCGCAACTCGCTCGCGCCACGTTGGCGGTGCGGGCGGCAGTGTCACGCCCGCGTCCATCAGCGCGGTCATTGAACGGCTGGTGCCCGGCTCCGCATGGCGCATCGCGTGCATGCCATGCCACAGTTTGCGGCGATTTGCGCGGCGAAAGTAAGCCGTTCTAATAGGACGATAGATTGAAACGGCCCACTGGCCATTTCCGATCCACACCGCCAGTCCAGTTTTTCGATCAGAACAAGTGTATTGATCGAACACCCAATCCTTTGGGCGCTCTTTGAACTGAGTGAGCAGCCAGCGCGTCACGCCGTCTTCTTCCTCGCGCGTGAGGCGATTGTGGGTCATGCAGCCAGTATGGGCCATTGATGTCCTCCAAGGATCATCTTTAGACGCATCATGCACAATCAGCGCAGAATGCGCAACAGGAAATTATTCAGACTTCCTGAATCTCGATCCCGAGCGCCGCGGCCATGAGCTTGCGCTTGAGCAGATACATCGGCGTGCGGTGGCCCTTCACGTCCACGATTTGCTGTTCGCCGGTGCGCTTGTCGAGAT
>CAYYDL010000467.1:0-1775 GCA_964470545.1 uncultured Hyphomicrobium sp.
GCTCGATCATGTCGAGATAGCGTGGTTCGAATATATTCAGCGGCAGCGTCGCGCGCGGCAACAGGATCGCGCCGCGAAGAGGAAAGATAGGAATCCTCGGTGGCAGATCGGCCGGGCGGCGGTAGCGGTCCGTTAGCGTCAAATGGGATCGTCTCCGCGGTGCATTGAAAAGGTCAACTGAAAAGGATGGACGATAGTTTCCGGCGGCCTTCTGCGACCAGCGGTTCCTTCGGGCCCCACGCATCGAAGAACTGGAGGAGTTGCTTGCGCGCAGCCTCGTCGTTCCATTTGCGGTCCATCCTGACGAGATCAAGGAGAAGTTCAAGAGCATCTTGCCTGTCCCCCTGCGCGCCAAGCGCGATCGAGAGGTCGAGGCAGGCTTGAAAATCCTTCGGGTTTTCGGCCACGCGCCGCTTCAGTTCGGCAATCTCGCCGGAGTCCGCCCCCTTTTCAGCGAGAAGAATCGCTGCTTCGATGCTTCTGACGACGGGAAGCTCACGTCTGTCTGGCGGAACGAGAGCCAGCGTCTGCTTGGCCCGCTCTACATCGCCACTTTTCATGTAGCAGGTTGCCAGGCCAGCCAGCGCTTCGGCATTCGTGCGATCTTCCTGCAAGACGCTAGCAAACACTTCAGCAGCGCCCTGGAGATCATCCTGCTCCAGCAGCTCTTCACCGGTTTTCACTACCTCGGATAAGCCAACTTCCGCATCGCTCGCGACCAGTCGGTCGATGAACGCCTTTATGGCGCTCTCAGGCTGCACGCCAACAAATCCATCTATCGGCTGGCCATCGCGAAAGGCGTACACCGTTGGAAGCGATTGAATCCGCAGCTGGGCGGAAATGGCTTGGTTCTCGTCGACGTTGATCTTGACGAGTCTGACTTTGCCGCGATAGCCTCGAATGACCTTTTCGATCACCGGCGTCAGTTGCTTGCAGGGGCCGCACCAAGCCGCCCAGAAGTCGACGACGACCGGGACAGACTTCGACGCATCGATGACGTCGGCCTTGAATGTCGCCGTCGTCGCGTCCTTGACGATATCTGCCGTGCCGGGCATTCCGACGTCCGGGCCGTTCTCGCCGAATTCCATTGAACCAATCTCCTCCCCGCGCGAGCTTTCAAGATGCGGTCAATACCATAATGCGGGGCTCATGACCGGTTGCTCGAATGAACCGCAAAAGGTCTTCACGTGCAATGTTTGTGGTCGCCGTATTTTCAAGCGGATGACAGTTCAGTGTCTCGTCGGCCAGCAAAGCCTCGTCGAAGACGATCGTCACCCGCTTTCCCGCATCATTAATAACAGCAAATGCCGTGACGGAACCGGGTGTGACACCAAGTGTTTCCATCAGCAACTCGGGCTTGCCGAATGAAAATCGCCCGGCTCCCAATCTTTTGGAGAGTGCCTTGAGATCGACCCGCGTCTCGCTGTTCGCGATGACTAGAAAAAGGGCACCCTTGTCGTCTTTGAGGAACAAATTCTTCGTGTGGGCGCCCGGCAGAGGGATCTCGACCTTATCGCTTTCGGCAACCGTGAAAACGGCGGGATGGTCAATTGTTTGCGTTTCGATTTGAAGCTCGGCCAGAGCCGAAAGGAGGTCTTGGCGTGTTCGGGGCATGAGCGCGACGCTTTCTCCGTGTCGATCGATCTGCCGAAGGGGCGCAAACTCCGACGGGTGACCACGTATATATAGGTGCGCGGGGCTTTTTGACTGCCCCATGAGGAGGCTCTTGCATTGCCTCGGCAGTTGCGCCATAAGGCGGATCTTCCGCCGCCGCA
>CAYYDL010000468.1:0-2528 GCA_964470545.1 uncultured Hyphomicrobium sp.
ACAGTGCGCCGACGCGCTCTCGCATGGCCCTCAATCCGAAGCCGCTGCCCGCCATGCTTGCGCGGCCCCTTCCGTTGTCGGTCACCGTGATCGTAACGATGTCACGTTCAGGCATTGGGGTTGAAGAATCTGAAGTGATCCGGACGACCGAGACGGCGATATGAGACGCGCCGGAATGGCGGAAGGCATTCGTAAGTCCTTCCTGGACGACCCTGAAAATCGTTAGCTTGCGTGTTTCGTCGAGGCTATCGATGTCGCCGTCAACATGAAAATCGAGATCTATGGCGCTCTTGTTCCTGCGCCACATGTCGACCATGGCGCGTAACGCGCCGCTGAGGCCGAGTTCCGAAAGTCCCACCGGTGTCAGCCGTTCGAGGACGCGACGGTTTGTTTGCTGGAGAAGGTCGAGATGTCCGACAATCTGATTGTTCAGTCTTCGCAGGCGAGTGAGGTCGATTTCAGGTTTTTCCAGCTCGCGCCCGAGGAGTGACGCGTCTGTGCGCATCGTGAACAGGTATGGGCCGAGCTCGTCGTGAAGCTCGCGAGCAATATCGCGGCGTTCCTCATCCTGGATCAGGATCATATTGCTGGTCAGTCGTTGATTGTCCTGCTGCGCCTTTTGTAAGGCAGCCGCCAACACGTTGAGGCTTCCACAGATGGATTTGATTTCCGGCGGCCCGGTTTCAGGAACGCGCAGATCGAATTCGCCGTTCGACATCCGATGCATCGCATCGCGCAGGGCGTGGACGGGCTGAAGAGAGCGATTGACGATAAGCCACGTGAGCAACAGCATGACCGCGGAAACGATGCTGCCCCACTCGAAAATTCTGAAAATGGCCTCGAGAAGCTCTGAGAACTCGTCACTCGGCCTCGGCGTGATGATGATCGTATCCAAAAGCCGTCCGCGCACCTCGACGGGGATCTTTACTGGCGCGACCGCGAGCCCCTTCCATTCAGAAAGCCACGTCTTTTCAATTTGATTATTTGGACTGCCATCCGCGGGCGGCTTCCGGGACGCGAGCGAGACCGACGCGTGACGTAGGTTCTTCAGTTCTCCGATAAGACGATCGAGGGCGCCCCTGGGATCGTTCGATTCCCGCAAGGGCGTCAGCGACGAGCGTATGAGCGTTTCCGTCAACAGCATCGTGCTGGCATTTTCGACATCCATGCGCGGCTTGGCATCGATCAGAATGAAGACGACCATGCAAAATAATCCGAGTGCGGATAAAACGGCGATTGCGAGATTGAGGCGGACCTGGATGGACATGACAAATGACTATCCGTTCGGGAAAAAATCCTGGAATTTCGGCGTTGATAATCGGGCATCTCTCGCTAGAACGGGAAAGATCACGAAGCTAAGTGGGCGCAGGCACGACGTGAAGCTTCTCGTAGTCGAGGATCATCCCATTGTCATTTCGGGTTGCCGAGCATTGTTTTCGGAAGACGACGATATCACGATGATCGAGGTTCGTACGGCATCGGCCGCTCGTGTGGCAATGAAAGAGCATTTGCCGGACGTGACCGTCATCGACATCAATCTTCCGGATGGATCCGGTCTTGAGCTCACCCGAGAATTCGTCCATCAGAATCCCGACGCACGCATCGTCGTCTTCTCCATGAGCGATACGCCAATGATCGCCGTGCAGGCGATCGAGTGTGGGGCGAAAAGTTATGTCAGCAAGAATGGCAATCCCTTTGATCTCAGGGATGCCGTGTTCGCCGTTGGGCGAGGCGAGCCGTGGATATCGGACGAGTTGATCCAGGAAATCGCGCTCCTCCGTGCAAAGGCGCCCGGCACTTCTGCGTTGCTGAGCGATCGCGAGCACTTGGTGCTGAGGATGCTTACGCGCGGCCGGAGCATGGCCGAGATCGCCGACGAGATTTCCGTTTCTTATAAGACGGTCGCTGCCGACTGCGCGATGCTGCGTACAAAGCTCAATGCGCGGACATCCTCGGAAATGATTCGCATCGCCGTTGAACTGAAGCTGGTTTGAGTTTCGCGCATCCGATCGCACGACGGGACGTGATTGTAAGCGACGCGAATACCGAGCGCCTGCTTCGGGAATGATCGCCAGTTTCTGAACCCCGCCGCGGTGAAATTACTGCACCAGCATCCGCGTACCGTCGGTCGCCTCGGCTTCGCCAGGCTTCAGATCTCCGCAGGAGTCGCCGACGAATTTTCCGAGCTGTGTAATCGTTCTTTTCACGACGACGCTCTGCGCGGTCTGTTGCGGTTCGGTGGTCGTACTTTTGATCCTGATTGTGAATGTCGATTTGAAGTCTCCGGACATATCCGTGGTGCTGATCACCCTCCGTCCATTGAATAAGCAGTTGGAATCGACGGCGGTGCTGCCGCCGGAAGCCTTGATGTCATAAGCGGAGCAATTCGCTTTATGATCGGCCACGCTGGCCGAAACGGTATTTTTCTCCATGCGCGCATCGACACAAAGCTTCATTGTTTGATCGTGCGGCCCGTTTCCTTCGTCCATCCGTGTCTGGAGTTCCCAAAGTCCGGCCTTGCGCTCGGG
>CAYYDL010000469.1:0-1813 GCA_964470545.1 uncultured Hyphomicrobium sp.
GCGTTCGGGCTCGCGCGGCGGCTGCTCATCGTCGCGGTGCGCGTTGACCGGTCCCTCACTGATGCTGATGAGTTCGGGGACGGACTCCTCACGAGCACCGGAACCTTTCAGAAGATCTATTCGCAGTCGGAATTCCGGGACTACGTCGAGCAGACGCTCGGCCGCCGCTCATACACGGCCGGTCTCGGTATCGCCTATGTCTTCGCGGATGAGGAGGCGGAAGCTACCTACGTGGCGAACCGTGCCTTCACCCGGCGTCTCGAGTACCGTGCCGACCTGCTGGCAGAATTCAAGAAACACCCGTCGGCAAAACGTTACGTCCAGTTAGCGGCCCAACTCGGGCGACTCCCGTTACCCGAAGAGTTACGCGGCTACGAACGCCTCCTCTATGCGTTCGGGTCCGCAGAACGTCTCGCTCGCCTTGCACTCCATGCAGTCGATCCGTCGGCATTCGAGGGGGCTCGTGCCCAGCGCAAGGAAGACATTCTGGTGTACTTTGCCATGCTCCGGCTACAAGGCCTGCGTCCGCCGCCCGTGTCGGCTCTGCCCCCAACAGTGCGATCCGATCTCAAGAATCTGTGGGCGAACTATGGCGCGGCTCAGGCCGAGGGTGAGGCGTTCCTTTTTAAGATGGGCGACGCGGCTGCCGTGAAATCCTGTCTCGAAGCAGTTCCCGTGGGCAAGGCGGTCAACAACGACCTCTACGTGCACCGTTCTTATGAAGACGATCTCCCGGCTCTCGTGCGCCTGATTATCTTTGCAGCAAAACGGGTAGTGGGAGAGGTGGAGTACAACTTGGCGAAGATCCGTGACGACGGACGTGCGCTCAGCTTCCTATACTACGAAGAATTCGAATCCGCTGCTCATCCGGCGCTCACCCACAGCGTTCGCGTGTACCTGCCGAAGGCGGCATACGATCTGCGCGACTATAGGGACTCTCAGAATCCACCCATTCTTCACCGAAAGGAAACCTTCGTCGCCCCGAGTCATCCTCTGTATCCGAGGTTTCGGGATCTTACGGAAGCGGAGGAGGCCGCAGGATTGCTCTCGGTTGCTGGCATCGGCCACCGACAGACGTGGCAGGAGTTGCTAGCTGATCGCGGAATCGCTGTGCAAGGCCACACGTTGCAATTCCCGGCGGAATAGTGCTACCGCGTGGGGCAGCGGGACGGCAACATCTCTCGCGGCGCTATGATGGATCACGCTGCCACCAGCCCCAATGAACGAAAAGGAAAAGAGCGCGAAGCCGGGTGATGTCGTCGACACAATCGAACGTTTCTTCTTGGATCTGATCGGCACAGTGATTCCGGGCGGACTGTTGTTGTCAGGCTGGTACTTCCTCTTTGGCACCCCCCGTCTTCCCCGCATGGAGGCCTTGATTCCAGCCGAGATAACGCCTTGGCTGCTCTTGGCCTTTGCGTATGTCACGGGGCACTTCGTAACTGGTCTTGGGACGTTGATGCTGTCCGTCATTGGCAAGATCCCGGTGGGTCTCTTCCAGGTCGAAAAGAGGGTCATGGAGAGGATCGCCGCCACGGATACGTTCAGGGGCTTTGTAAAGCAAGCCGTGCAGCGGTTCCCGAATGCCGGAGGCCCGACCGATGTTCGCCCATGGCGCAACATTGCGATGACGCTCATTACGTCCGAACAGGACCATTTGGTCTATCGATTCATGTTCATCTCGCTGCTCAACCTTGGAGCGGCAACCGTCAGCCTTACACTGATCGGTGCGTGGGCTATCGCGGCGGCGGCCGAAAGGTTCCATTTGATGAGGAGCTGGGGCTCGATGCTATTTTCGACGATCCGCCCTCTT
>CAYYDL010000470.1:0-2259 GCA_964470545.1 uncultured Hyphomicrobium sp.
CCAATGATTGTATGGCCGCGGGAAGCAAGACAGGCCGCCGTCACCGCACCTACACGACCGAGGCCAAACACGCTGATTTTCATTCAGGGTTGGTCCTGGGTTCGCCCGAAGTAAGGTTGCGGATGCGGTTGATCACGGTGCGAGAAAATCGTTCGAACGTGAAGTCGGCTTCGCGGTCCGACGCGAGATGATCAAACTCGGAGAGCGTTGTCGGACCCCGATCAAGAGGGAGGCTCCCGTGCGAGGGACTTCTTATCGCCGCTGACACGCTTTCGATCATTGCGGTCAGGGCCCGGGCAAGAGCTTCGATATCGCCGGGCTTAACCAGGCGGCCCAAGCCATTCGCGACCCGCGGTATGTGGAAGCTCGCGTACCCAACCGCAATGCAACCAGCCCGCAAGCCCTCTGCGACGGGGCGGCAGAAACCTTCATGATAAGACGGGATCGCAAGGATATGGGCGGCGTGATAGCGTCGCTGCAATTCGCTTTCTTCGCAACGGCCCACGAACTCCACTATAGGCGACATCCTGGCCGCTCGCTCGCGAACTGCGTCGAGATAGGGCTTTTCGACTGGGTTGCCGACCAGTGATACCCGAAATGCCACCCGGCATTCCGCAGAAGCCAGTTGGGTCGCTTCGAGGAGGTCCACAACACCCTTGCTGCTTGTCATCCGTCCAACGAACAGAATTTCAATTGGGGAAGCCGCCTTTTGCGCAAGCGAACGGCGCTTGGGCCATTCGACTACCGGATTGACGACCTCAATGCGATCGCGGTCGACCCCGGCTTGCAACAAGACCTCGGCATTGGTCGTTGTGAACGGCCACAATCTATCGAGTTTATTAAAGTATTTGATTTGATCGAATGATTGCGCAATCAAAGGCCTCTGCGCTTCCGGCATATACTGCGCGGGCGTAACATTGTGGAAGAGCAAAATCTGTACTGCTTTGCCGTTGCCGTTTTCGATCACTTCGAACAGATCATCATACAATCCAAAGTGATATACGATTACGTCGGCAGAGCGAAATAAGCTTCGGGCAGACAGATCGGCCGGGCCGGTCACCCGGTGTACGGCGATACCGTCGTACTCGCTGACCTTGCAGAAAATCGAGAGCCGCCAATCGGCGACTTCCGAGATGGCACGGATCGTGTCCCGAATGGCGTTGGACGTCCCGTCGAATTTGACTATCCGGGGCACAACGACCGCGATCTGAAGCCGGGACCGAGACAGACCGCCCAGAAGTCCCGCCAGCGTTCCAATAAGGTTTTTCATGCGCTCTGGCACGCGGTTGGGGGCATCCCTCTCGAATAACGGCCGATGATAGCAAATCGTACGGCGCGAGGAGGCCGGGCGTTGCCCTCCAAAGGTCGCGAACGAGCTCAGGTCAGATTGTAGGGCTGCGGTACGGTACCGTTCGCGCAGACTTCAATGATGCAGCGATAAGAGACAGAGCCATCTAGCCCTCTGGAAGTACCGACCTATCGTCATGAGATCTTGACAGGCCGGCGGCAGGCATCCATATACCATCCACACAGATGGTACGACCGAAGCGCCAGCGCGCTGAACTGAAGACCCTCGACAACGAGAAGATCACGATCAACCTCGGTTTCGTTGACCTTGGCCATGTCGATCTCCTGGTTCGCGAGGGCTTCTACTCGAACCGCAGCGATTTCATCCGCACCGCAATTCGAAACCAGCTTGGTGTGCACGCGGCGGAAGCCAAGAAGTCGATCGCCCGGCAAACCTTGGAACTGGGAATCCGACACTATTCGCGGAAAGACCTCGAATCCCTGAAGGCCGCCGGGGAACGACTTCACGTCCGGGTCCTCGGCCTCTTCAGCATCGCCAGCGACGTGCCGCCGGCTTTAGCCTTGGCGACAATCGAGTCGATTGAGGTGCTCGGCGCTTTCCATGCCAGCGACGCCGTCAAGGCGGCCTTGGCCGACCGTGTTCACTAGGCCGAGCGTTTATCGAGCCGCAAAAGGAAACATCATGAACTCGCATTTCCAAAAGGCCATGCACGTGGCCTTCGATCTGACGCGCTCGCAACGACTGCGTGAGGCCACCGCCGCTATTCAGCAGGCTCTAGCAGCCGCCCCCGCCTCTACGTCAGGCCCGAGCGCGAATAGTTTTGAAACGCACGCCAGCCTCCCGCACCAAGATGAGCCTCCGGCCACACCCGCCAAGCCCGCGGCCAATAGGGATCCTCGGCCGGTACCACGCTTTCACCAAGGGCGCGAGCGGCTGGGCCATGTCGTGGC
>CAYYDL010000471.1:0-1610 GCA_964470545.1 uncultured Hyphomicrobium sp.
CATCGCATAGATGAAGGGCGACGGGCGCTCCTTCGCCGCGGGGCTGAAAATCAAGTTCAGCCGCGCCACGACCATCGGCTCGAAATTGATCGCGATGAACAACGCGGCCCAGCTCGCACCTTCAGTACCGAGCGCCGCGTCGAGATGGCGCTCCATCTCGGCAATCGCGTCGCGATAGAGCGTGGGAAAGCGGCCAAGGAAATAGCCCGCCTGGCCGCGACAACCCTGATCGGGCTCCAACGCCAGCAGCTTGGCCAAGCGTTCGGGTTCCTGCCTTCCTTTTTCGCGGAGCAAAGGAGCAAGGCGGTCCAGAGCGCCCGGGCCCAATTGCGGACTGCGCAATGCAAGGCACGCGCGCCAATCCGCATCGTCGGCGGCCGCTCCCGGGGCCACCGCTGCCCCACCAAGGGCCAGAGTGAAAGGCTGCGGCGCCGGCACCCCCAACAACTCGCGAACAGTCAAATCGAGCGTTCGGCCCGATCGCAAGCGCAAATGGGGGTTATTCAAGCCCACGATCAGCCCCTCGCTGATTCGCGCGACTTCGGCGAGGAGCATCTGCGCTTGGGAAGGTGCGGCGCTGTGCGGCGGAACCGGCGGCGCCAGCGCTTCCTCGCGACGGAAAAATCCGAGCCGGCGAGCCAGGGATACGACAAGCCGACGCTTCATGCGCGCGCCGCCGCCGCAGACGCCTCGCGAGAGCCCGCTTCGTCCGCAAGAAGGTTGCGCAAAAAATACTCGGCATACAGCTCCGCTACTTTCGCGTCGCCGGCCGGCAGCGTATGGACGTGATCTCCGAATAAGGTCGTGTCCTCTCCGAACGCCGCGAACGCTTTGTGGAAATTGACCATCCGGGTGGCGGCCGGCAACGCGACCAAATCTTCAAAACCATCGAGCAGCTGCCTGACGCGGGGATAGGCCAGGTTGAAAGCGCCTCCTGGCGGGAGTTCGGTCACCTCCTTCTCGGCCGGCGACAGTCCGCGCTTGCTGAAAGCCGAAGGCTGCAGCGCCCATATGAAGGTCCCGCCGAACGCCTCGACGATGCGCTGGAATTGAAGCTTGCGCCGGACATAGGCCTTGATCACGTTCTGCGGCAAGGCGACCGGCTGCAGCGGAAAGTCAGGCTGCCCGACCGGACGGTCGAAGGATCCATGGATGAGCTGTGACCACATTTCGAGATTGTACTGATATGTCAGGTCGTGACGGTTGAGCAGAAATTCATCGGACAGCATGCCATAGAAGAAATCGTTCCAGCCATCGTGGCCGATGACGAAATCGGGCTTCAAGCGATGGCAAAACAGAAGATAGGCGAGCATCTCGTTCATCACGACATGCCCATGCATGCCGAAGTTGACAACGGTGAATCTTTCGCTTCCCGCCGCATCGTTCAGCCGCCGTTCGAGCAGGACATGGAAGGTTTCGTCCGGCGCCGCATACATGCTCCATGCGCCCGACCCCCCGAACACCGCGATGACCTTGTGCTCTGGCGGCCGCTTGGCGAGCGCGTCGAGATCCTGGGTTATGCGAAATCCGAACGCGTTGATCGGCCCCATGCCGGTATATCTGAACAGATAGCCATAGGGAAAGTAGTAGAAACCGCCTTCGGGCTCGCG
>CAYYDL010000472.1:0-7005 GCA_964470545.1 uncultured Hyphomicrobium sp.
TGGGATACATGATGTCCATGAGAGAGAAATATGTCCATATATTCGTGAAGGAGTGTTTGATACTGCGCAAGGATGAGAAAACCAGCCGCAATCCTTCAAGTGAGCGACTATGCCAACCGTTTCTCCAAGAATGCAGCGACCATATAATCGTCCGGCAAACCTGCGCCACGTACATCAACGGCACTGAAAGCGATATCGATCGGCCGGTCGTATTCAACCTTTGAAACGACGGGCTATCCGCATAGCGTTCGGATGCTTGAACCGTGCCGAAGAAAATCGGAGAAATCGCCGCCGCGCAACCGATGCCGAATAGCCGGAGTATCCGCGCGCGTTTGCATCGTACGCTGCGCAATTCTGGCGCGGACCTGTCAGACGCTTTGTCCAACTCCAATCCTTTCCGGCGTCCTGTGCAGGTGGTTATCGCTTCGGTCTGAAGTCGATGTTCGCAACGACGTTGCCGACGCCTGATGGAAGATCGACAGGAAGAATGAAAGTTCGCCGTTGCCCTGGCTGCACGAGCCCGAAGCCAAGCTTCGTCTGGAGGAGTCCGGAAGGTATGGTTTCCGCCCACCCGTTCCCCGATACGCTGATCGTCGATTGCGAAAGAAGCGCGTGAACATTGCTGATATTTTCGACGCTGATGGTGGGGCGTCGCCTGCCCGACACGGGATCCTGGACGATGCCCGTCTGCAGAAGACGGATCTTCGGCAAACCGGTCGGTGGCGCGACGTTGATGACGACGCCAAGCCCGATGACGACTTGAACCTCACTGCGACGCCCCTTCATGCGCACAGGTACCTGGTTGAGCGACATGAGGAACGTCTTGCTCGCGAGGATCTCAGGGTCCCCAACCCATTGCATGCGAAAGACCTGCATCCCGCCGGGCGCAATCATCGCCTGCGTCGGGAAGACCAGAAAATCGTCACCCGCATTGGCGAGCTTCTTTTCGCCTCTTTCGTTGAGGCTGAGGCTCTGCAGGACCGCCTCGACGGGAAGCGGGTCAGCGCCATCGTTGATGACCGTGATCTGTGCGCGGCTCTTCATGCCCGCCGATGACATCTCGACCTCAATGGGCGAAACACTCATCGCTATTGCGCCAGTACATGCCGTCGCGAGGAGCGCAACGGAGGCCAAGACAAGTATCAGCGGACGCAAGAGCATGGTTGCGCTCACGAGGTTTGAAATTCGAAGACGGAAGGACGCGACAATATAAATCGCACTGGGTTACATGATTGGAGTAATGGAAACTTTCAGAGTATCGAGATAGTCGCCGCCCGCGAGCGGATTGGAATTCGCTATCGGTTGAATCGTGACATTCAGATTGGCACTTTCAGCGCCTGACGTCGTCGCTGTTCCAAGGACCTGATTGCTGCCGGTATTCGTGGTGGCGGCAGCCGAAATGCTGACGAAACCGTTTGTCCCAGCTTCGTAGTTGATGAACGTATCGAACCCGCTGCCCGCGGTCGTGCTCGTCACCATCGCACCGTTCAGCGATGTCAGGGATACATTGGCCGCAGAATTGCAGACCACGGCGTAGCTTCTCGTGATCAGCGTGGTATCGACAGTCCCGTTTCCGAGAATGGGAACGGTGACATCGTCATCTGTCGGGGATGAAGAGCCCTCGATCGTGCAGTACTGCGCGACAGTCGCCTTCAGATTGATATTCTGATCAGTTGCGTGGGCCCTGCCGACGGTCAGTGTGCAAATGGCTAGGCAGAGGCATAGGCAAATCGCCAATTTCGTGGACATAATGGACACCTTGAAAATGACGTCTTTGGAAAATCGCATTGAGGAAGAAGGGCATAAATGTCGCATAGAAAACTATGTATCGAGACTAAAGTGATTCGCGCCGCCGATCTTGTATGTCAATCGTATTAGATGCAGGCCTCGGTCTACCGGCTACATTGCAAAGCCACGCCGCGTTTTTGAAAAGTACTTACAACACATTTGGAAAACACCTTGTCCGTAAAAGCCTTGGCATGTGATGGCAGTCCGAAATTGACAGCGGCCAGTCGCGCGATGTCCTTCCTTTCATTTCCACAGCAGCAAGCGTAATCGCATGCACAAGATTCCTGTCTCGTGTTTCGTAATCGCCAAGAACGAGGCTGACCGGATCGTCCGGACGATCCGCTCCGTCAGGCCCTGGGTGGATGAGGTCGTCATCATCGACAGCGGCAGCACGGACGAAACGATACAGGTGGCGCTCGCTGAGGGGTGTCGCGTGATGACACAGGACTGGCTAGGCTTCGGGGGTCAAAAGCGCTTTGCCGAGGCGCGATGCCGGAATAACTGGCTATTGAACGTCGATGCCGACGAGGTCGTCACGCCCGAACTCGCTCGCGAGATCATTGCTCTTTTCAACGCAGGCGAACCCAAGTTCGTCGCCTATGGAATGCCCATCCAGATGGTGTACCCTGGTGCGATCAAACCGAGGCCGTTCGCGCGCGACCACTGGTATGTGCGACTTTACGATCGCCGCAGCGTCCGCTTCAGGGATTCAAGCATTCACGATTCCGTCGTCACCGGCGGGCACGCCGTAGGCCGCCTCAAGGCGCCGATGCATCACTTTTCGATGCGCTCGTTTGCCCACATGAAGCAGAAGCTCGATGAGCGTACTTGGCTCTTGGCTGATAACGCCCGCAGGAGCTTGAACGCGGCCTTCCGGCTTCGATTGATCTCCGAGCTCCCAATGAATTTTTTCAAATATTATTTTGTTCGCCGCCACTGCATGGGCGGGATCATGGGGTTGCGATACGCCTTGATCCAGTCACGCTATCGACTCCTCAAAATCTATCGCATGTGCAGCAGGGGGCAGGGGACAATGAAACACGGCACAGGATTGGCGCCCGGCACATAACCCGCGAGGAGCCATTCCTTAATCACTCCACTTCCGAAACCCATTGAACTGCCAAAATACAACGGTACCCACCTATGGGCGGCTTGATGAAAGACATGGCCTTTCATCTTCGGGGCGTTTGCGCGTATAGACTGGCCCCAAGGTCCCGTAGCTCAGTTGGATAGAGCATCTGCCTTCTAAGCAGAGGGTCGCAGGTTCAAGTCCTGCCGGGATCGCCACAGTTCCGACGGCTTGTCGGACGTGGTGCCGACAGGGCGTCCGCACACTGGCGAGCCCAAGCAAATATGTCCCAAACGCTCGGATCGAAGCCGTCCGGGATGGGCGCGGCACAAATGATCTCGCAACGCGCCGAAGCGCAAAGCGAGGTGGCCATCGCAGGACTACGGGCTAGGCGCCGTTGTCCAGGTTCGGTAATCCGCGTCGGAAACCTTTGGAATTGCCTTCACGAACGCGGCGAGATGCCAGACCTGATCATCGGTCAGTCCAACTTTGCCGAAGCTCGGCATGCCGGTCATGCGGATTCCGTTCTTTATGACCCAAAAGATTTCCGATGCGCTTCGCCCATTCGCAACATCCTTCAGGTCTGGAGGATCTGGGTTGAGACCTTCGGAGAACTTCGACCATTTGACACCAGGACCGCCGTGGCAGTGGACACAACCGGCGTTTGCGAACTCGCGGGCGCCCTCATGGATGACAGTCTGGTCGTCAAGTGCGAACGGTGCTTTGCCGATCCCCGCTTCGTGCCGGCCGATGGACGCGATACGCGTTCGCACAAGCGCCCATTTGACGATCGCCGGCTCGTTCGCTGAGGCCGATACGTCGTAAAAGCCACCAAAGAAGAAAATGCCGGCGAGCACGGCGAGAACGATTGCCAGGGCGCCAAGTGCAGCAAGAACTCGCATGCTCGCCTCCCATTATGCGTTGACGAGCCTACCCTGAAACATAGGAGAGCGCCAGTTCTATGCAGCATCGGGTGCAATCGCTGCGTGAAGCGGGGCAGGCAAAATTAAGCTAAAATTTGCGTCCCACAGAGAGGAACCAGTCAATCGAGGCGGGTCACGATAATGAAAAGAATGGCAGGTCAGTCAGAGCGAAAATGAAATTCCTTCGGCAGGCGTCCGGCCGCGTTTTGATCGCGCTATTCATTTCTCTCCTGGGGGGACACGTACGCGCCGATGAACCGGACTATAAAAGCTTCGAGCAAACTGCATACCTGAGGTTCCTGAACGTAAGCGATGCCGGACTGCGTCGTTCGCCCGCTCTCGGATTATCATTTGGCGAACTCTTTCACAGGGCGACGTTGGATACTGGGTCAACAGGCGTCGTGGTCGGCGCGACATCGATCCCGGACATCGATCGATTGCCCAAAATTGCGGATGGCGAACTGACCTATACAAGTTCGGGACGCGTCATGCGTGGCCGCTGGGTACGCACGTCCCTCACCATCGTCGGCGCAGGTGACAATGCGGTGCAAACGGAAGCGATGCCGGTATTGGCCGTCGATCGTGTCGATTGCTTGCCGCGGGCAAGAGATTGCAATCCCGATGAAGACGTCAGCCGGATCGCGATGATCGGCATCGGCTTTGCGCGGGAAGGTGATCGGCAAAGCCAAAGCACGCCCGATAAGAACCCGTTTCTACACATCGTCTCGCACAACGATCGGCGGCGCCACGGATACGTGCTGACATCCGAGGGCGTTCATATCGGATTGTCGTCGGCCAACACTGCGGGCCAGTTCTTCTATGTCAGGCTTCAGCGGAACGCCGGCGGAACCGACTGGTCGCCGGTGCCCATGTGCATTTCCATCAATGGCACAATGCCGCCCGCCTGCGGAACGCTTCTGGTCGATAGCGGCGTGGGCGCAGCATTCATGACGGTGCCGCGGAGCCAAGCGCCCGAAGCCGAGTTGCAGCCGGGAGATCAGGTGGCGGTCTCCATACCGCAGCAGAATGGCGTCGTCCCGCTCTACGGATTCAAGGTTGGCGACGGATCCCCGATGACGCCCGAGAAAATCCACCTGCGGCATTCGCCGGGTCGCGTCTTTCTGAATACGAGCTTCCACTTTTTGAACGGCTTCGATTTCCTTTACGATGCCGATGGCGGATATGCCGGATTTCGCCGCCGCTGAAGCAAATGCGTGCGTCGCGTCCGGGACCTCTTAAATGCTCTTAGCCGACATATCCGCCACTCGGCCGAGGATCAGGCATCTGCCCTTAGCTGGAACGCATGGCGCGCCTCGTTGCGGGTAGCGTCGACCCATGAGCGCTTTTCAGTGAAGTCTTCGAACGGCTGAGTTTGGCACGATAGCTGCAACCCCCGGCAACGGCTTCAATGAAGAGGCCGGTTTCAGACGACACCATGCAAGGCAAGAGCCGACACTGCGCATCATCGACTCGTCAGTGCAGTGCAGAAGGGGCGCTGCTGCGAAGGTTCGTGGGAAGGGAAGTTAACCACTCATTTACGATGTTCTTGATGGCGATGGTCGTCGGGACTAGGTGCATTGAAATGTGTATGCGTCGGAGGCCGCCGTGCAGTTTCTGGTCAATTGCTTCATCTTCGTTTGGCACTGCGTTGGCGGTGGTTCGGGTGATCCAGGAGGGCCGAAGGGCGCACCTGAAATCAACGCGGCGAGCGGCGTCGCGGCGGTCGCTCTCCTTCTCAGCATCGGCGCAATCGTTTACCGACAGATGCACGAGCGTCAGCAACAGCAGCGGTAACGGCCGCCCCTCCAGCGATGCGTGGGGCTGGAAGGCATGTTGAACACTGCCGCCAGCACGTCTCCGACCTCCGCGCGCATGACCTCGTTCATTGCGCTCGTCGTCTTCGAGTTCATTGCGACCAGAGCTTTTGCCCCACTCCCGGACGTCTGGAGCCTTTGGCCGGTCGTCGGCATAGCGCACGCCCTGCCGAAAATCCTTCTCCTCTCCATGATGATTTTCGCGGTTGTCAGTTGGCGGAAGCACGCGACGATTATCGGCGCTTTCGACCGCGAAACAGGCGACTTTCAAGTTGCTGCCATGGCAGCCGTCGCGGCGACGGCGACCCTGATCGCACTTTTGACGCGCGCGCAACTGGCTACGGCCGGTGGCAATGACGGGAACGCGTTCGCTTACGCCTATGCCGCGGCACTTCTCCTCGCAGTGGCGGCTCTCGTGCTTGTCGCAGCGCCACCGTCCTTTTGGAGCGCCATCGCGAAGACGTGCAAGTTTGAACTCTTTCTAGCGCTCGGCTTCGGCGCTTTCGGTTTTATTACAGGTTCGATCCTCGACCGCGAGCGGGGCAGTTTTCTATCGGAAGACAGCTGGGCCGCGCTTTCAAGCGCCACGCTGAAGCTCTCCTATTGGATGCTCGGCGCTTTTGATCATTCCGCCTTCATGGAGCCTGCGACGCGCATCCTCGGCGCCGGCGATTTTAGCGTGCGAATATTCGCGGCCTGCTCCGGATACGAAGGCATGATGCTGATATCCGTTTTTCTGCTCGGATACATAGCGATCTTTCGCGGATCGCTGCGCTTCCCCAACGTCGTGCTGCTCTTTCCGCTCGCCATGGCGGCAATCTGGATCCTGAACAGCTTCCGGATTGCTCTGCTCGTCTTCATCGGCGCTCACCTGTCACCGGATATCGCCCTCGGCGGGTTTCATTCGCAGTTCGGCTGGATCAGCTTCTTGCTGATCGCGATCACGATCATGACGACCGCTCAGCGGGTCGCATTTTTTGGTTCGGATGCAACGTTAGGTTCCGCCATATCGCACGTACCAACGGCGCGGCGATCGACGGAACGCAATCCGGCACTGGTATTTCTCGCGCCGTTCTGCGCGCTGATGGCCGGCCAGATCATCACGCGCATCGCGGCTCCGCATGATTATCTGTTTTATCCAATAAAGGTCGTCGCGGTCGCCGCCATTCTTTATGTCCTACGCGATGCCTATAAGCGCATGTCGTCCGCGCCGGACCTGACGGCAGTTCTCCTCGGCGCCATTGCGGGTGCGATGTGGATTGCCACCGATCCGAACGCGCAGACGCACACGGCGCTTGAAGCATCACTGAAGGAATTTGCGCCCGCCGCTTTTGTCCTGTGGCTGGCGTTCCGGGCAATCGGCACGATCGTCATGGTTCCGATCGCGGAGGAGTTGGCGTTCCGCGGATAT
>CAYYDL010000473.1:0-3444 GCA_964470545.1 uncultured Hyphomicrobium sp.
TGAAAGTAATCACAGTCAGCCCAGTCCAGGGCTCCTGCGAGTAATAGGGTCTTGTCCGGCGACCAACCCGTGACGGCGGTGAAGCCGTCCACGTAATGCTGTGCCTCCTTCTCGCCGTCGGCAGTGGCGGCCGACAAGCTGACCGAGATGAGTGCTGATTTCTTTGCTCGAAGTTGGTCGAGATGCGCGACAACGAAGTTCGCGGCGCTTTCCTGATGGCGATCCTCGTGAACTGAAGCGGCAATAACGACATGCTCAAACGCGCCGATACTCGGAATGCCTTCCAGCGAAGCCGTATCATAAAGCTCGACTTGATTACCCAGTTCACGCGCTATGGATGCGACCCTATCGGCGATCTTGTGCGTCTGGCCTTCGGTCGAAGCATAAGCAATGAGCAACATTTTAAATCAGCCCAAACGAAGCGGCCTTCAGATATTATTTCAAGTCGCCATCATCAGTCTCAACATTGACTCGCATCAAACCTCTATTTCCCACTCGCTTCTGTAGCTCGCGCCTTCGCTCGCAAAATGGCTCTCCGGCGTGTGCAATCCGCAATTGGCACGTCTCAAATGGGAGGCCCGGCGATGATCTAGGTCAAGGGTGATCCAGCCGCCGACTTTAGCCTGAAACCTTCCGCAAAAAACATTTGCAGAGGTGCGTGATGAAAGCTCTCGTTTACAAAGGACCTGGACAGAAGGTCCTCGAAGATCGTCCAAATCCGGAGATCAAAGATTCGACGGATGCCATCGTCAAGATAACGAAAACCACGATCTGCGGCACCGATCTGCATATCCTGAAGGGCGATGTCGCTACATGCAGCCCCGGCCGCATCCTCGGTCATGAGGGAATCGGCATTGTTGAAAAGGTCGGTACCGGTGTCACGACATTTCATCCCGGCGATCGAGTGTTGATCTCCTGCGTCTCAGCATGCGGCCGCTGCGAATATTGCCGTCGAGGTATGTACTCACATTGCACGACGGGTGGTTGGATTCTCGGCAACGCCATTGATGGCACACAGGCCGAATACGTTCGTATCCCGCATGCCGACACGAGCCTTTATCGACTTCCGGACGCTGTAGATGAAGAAGCGCTCGTCATGCTCAGCGACATCCTGCCGACAGGCTTCGAGTGCGGTGTTCTGAACGGAAAGGTTGGCCCAGGCACCACTGTCGCGATCGTCGGGGCCGGCCCCATCGGGATGGCGGCGCTGCTGACGGCGCAATTCTACTCGCCCGCCGAAATCATCATGATTGATCCGGACAAGAACCGCCTTGAGGTTGCGCAGCGGTTCGGGGCGACAAAGACGGTCAATGCGACGGGCAGCAAAGCAACCGAAGCCGTCATGAAATTGACTGCAGGCCGGGGCGTTGATACCGCCATCGAAGCGGTCGGCATTCCCGCCTCGTTCCTGACCTGCGAAGACATCGTTGCACCGGGCGGAACGATTGCAAACATCGGCGTTCACGGCGTCAAGGTCGATCTCCATCTCGAACGATTGTGGAGTCAGAACATCAGTATCACGACACGTCTGGTCGATACCGTCACGACGCCGATGCTCCTTAAAACAGTCGAAGCGCATAAAATCGATCCAGCGCGGCTCATCACGCATCATTTCAAGCTCGATAAGATTTTGGATGCGTATGACACGTTCGGTCGCGCATCTGAGACGCGTGCCATGAAGGTCATTATTGAAGCGTAACTCGATCCCAAGTCGCCGCATCTCATGCGGCGGCTTGGCTCAACGGCGTCGATTCAACCCGAATACTCCGCGGACGAGCGAAATCTGTAAATCGCGACAGCTAGAAACATTGCGCCTATCAAAGCAACGGCGACAAAGCGTGGCCAGACGATGTCTAGTCCCGCGCCACGATAGAGGATCGCCTGGGCGAATGCCACGAAGTGCGTTGAGGGAGAAGCCTGCATGATGGTCCGCAAGAACGGCGGCATGCTCTCAAGCGGCGTGTTGGCGCCAGAAAGCATGTTTAGCGGTATCGCAACAAGTATGTAAAGCAAACCAAGTTGCGGCATTGTTCGGGCTATTGTCGCCAGAAAAATTCCGACGGCGGTGGCAAAAAACAGATAGAGAAGTACGCCGACCATAAAGAGCGGGACTGAACCTGCGATCGGTACGTTCAGCATCTTCTGGACGATAAATGCCAGAGACAATCCAACTGCCGCCGTGATTATGAGAGCGTTCGCCCAGACCTTCGATAGCGCGATCTCGAATGGTGTAACCGGCATGACGAGCAGATGGTCCATCGTGCCGTGTTCGCGTTCCCGCACGACCGCGGCGCCCGCTAGAATAATCGCCAGCATCGTAACGGAATTAATGATTCCCATGACCGAGGTGAACCACCCTGTCGTCACATTAGGATTGAACGCGATGCGCGTTGAGAGGGTGACCGGGGGAATTGTCACCGCGTCGGATTGCGCGACAAAATCGGTGATTTCCGTCGAAATGATCTGTTGCGCGTAGCCTGACCCGATTCCGGCTTGCACCATTGCCGTTGCATCGACGGCGACCTGCAATGCCGGCTTCCTGTTGCCAAGGACGTCGCGTTCAAAATGCGGCGGAATGTCGATAACGAACGTGTATCGTCCGGTGTTCATCAACCGGTCGACGTCACGCTCCTGGACGTAGACCGGCGCTCTGAAGTAGGGCGGCAGAAATGCCGCTGCGATCCGCCGCGAGAGCTCGGAATGGTCCTCGTCGACGATTGCAATCGACGCGTTGTGCAATTCCTGCGAGTTACTCTGCGCTTGAGCAACGATCGCCAATGAAAAGGAGTACACAACGAACCCGAGCAGCACCCAATCATGAAAGAAACTGCGAAGTTCCTTCGTTCCAAGCCAGAAGATGTTTTCGAGGCTTCTCACGTTCTCAGGTCTCCTGCTTTCGCAGCATCAGCAGGCTTAAGATGGTGAGTGCCGGAACGAACAACGCAAGCATCGCCAAGTGGTGGGCGAGATCCGTAAACCAGAGTCCCTTCGTAAAAGTCCCGACGCTGATCGGAACGAAATACGTCATTGGGAAAAGGCGGCCGAGCACAGCTCCAAAACCCGTGATCGACGAAACCGGCGTCAACAACCCCGAAAACATCGTAGCCGGCAGCACGGTGAGGATCGCCGTACCGAAAAGCGCGGCGATCTGCGTCCGGGTGAATGACGAGATAAGCATGCCATATCCCGTCGTGGCAGTTACGTAGATCAGCGCGCCAAGTGCGAGAGTAAAAAAACTTCCTTTAAGCGGCACATCGAAGATGAAAATCGCCATCAGAAACAAGTTTATGAAATTCAGCATCGCAACTGCGATGTACGGAACTTGCTTGCCAAGCAAAAACTCGAGTCGTGTCACCGGCGTGACGTAGAGATTGGTGATCGAGCCGAGTTCTTTTTCTCTGACGATCGCGAGCGCCATCAGGATTGCCGGGATCAGCGCGAGCT
>CAYYDL010000474.1:0-8451 GCA_964470545.1 uncultured Hyphomicrobium sp.
CTCGACCTGCGCTGGGACACCCTTCGAATCGAGCCGATTGAGTTCGCTCCGGATCGAGCCGCATGATTCGCCCGGAGGAAGCGGTTTCGCTCCTGGGTCGCCATTGCTTCCGGCCGCGCCTCCACAGCCCTGGAGCGCCCCCGACAGGACGGTCACAAGTACAACAGCTAAAGAACCCCGCATTATGTGTTCCACTTGCTTGAAATTTCGCGCGCCCAACGAGAGCCTTTTTCTCCCGGAACGCCGGAAAGACCACAGGCCGTGAGGCTTCGCAATCCCCCATGGCGATCCTGTGGCACGGCAACAGCACTCACCGTTTTCAAAACAGTGGCCGTTCAGCCAGTCAAATCAACCGAGCGAGCACATGCGTTGAAGCACCGTCTCGGATAATCGGCCGCTTATTGTTTCTCGCTTGCTGGAACCGCTTGCTGCTGCACTGGCTGTTGTGCTGCGGCCGTCTGGGCCAGTCCGCCCTGGCTGCAGCGGGTCTGGTATTGGCCATAGGCCTTGTTGAGTTCGGCCTGCTTTTGTAACGCCTTCCTCTTGATCGAAACCTTGCTCGTCTTTCCTTCCGCCGCCTTCTCTAGCTTTTCGATGGTGCCGTCAGATTTCAACGCATTGATCTGATTGGCAAGTGAAGTGCAGACGGGGTCTGGCTTGGCTGCCGCGGTCTGCTGGGGCGATATCGATGCGGTCGAGAGATCGAACCCCCCATTTGCGCATCCGCACACCAGCGCCGTCGCGATGACGACCAAACCTGCTTTGCCCATAGATATCGTTGTCATCGACCAACCCCCCGGAGTTGCGCCTCCGCAACTCAACGCGCACCCTGGTCGTGATTAGCGATCGATCAGCAGACCGCGCAAGCGGGGGAGCTTCACTCATCCCCCAGCGATACAAGAGCTGGCTCTTGAAAGTGTGGACATCGAAGATGTGATGCAAGGCTGCAACGGCGGCAATATTCCGTCGCAGATCGGTGTTTTGCACGAGATGGCGCTAATGAGTCACGCGCCTGCGCACCTTTCCGTAGGAGACGAGTTCGCTCCGGGGGAAAGCCGCATCAAAACCTTTGCGGAGCGCTTCGATCGATTTCGCCTCGCCGAGCTCGCCGCGCAACGAAGCGGCGAGCGCGAGATGATGGCCGATCTGCGCGAGAACGCGGCCCCACTCCTCCAACTCCGGCCCGAAAGCCTCGCCATTGAGGCTGACCGCCAAGGCTCCGTCAGCAACCCATGCTCTGATAAGCTCGACGGCTTGTTCCGCTTCGGGGACGGCTTCAGGCACTTCGAGTTCCAGGAGCGGTTCCGAATTGTAGTGGTCGGACATCTTGGCGGATCCCTGATTTACGCGCGCCGCAGCGCTTCCCGCCTCGGCACCTTGATCGGCTTTTTCAGGACAGCCTTTGACCGCCCGCGCGAAGAACGGCGTCGTGATAGCGTCGCACCGAACTGCGGTCTTTATCGGGCGACGATAATTTTGTCATCCGGACGAACGTAGCCGAGAATATCGCGGGCCGTTTCCTCGACAATATCGGCGTTTGGAATTTCCGGAGACAACAACGCTACGTCGTGGCGCAGCTTCGTTCGCACGGTTTCGAGACCCTTGATCTCAAAATCGAGGAGCGCGGAACGATCGAGAAGTTCGCGGCGCGCCTCCAGTCCGTGACGGCCATAGCGGATGTGGTAGGAGAAATAGGCCGTCAGGCCCAGGCAGGCGAATGTCACCGAGAGCTGCTTCAGAAACCGCCAGGCGCGATACCGACGATCCGCTGGGCTTGCATAGCGCACGCATCCGCTCCCTGCACGTGAGGCTGGAGCGATTTATGTGCGACGTCCATTAAGGCTGGGTAAAATCGCGAGTTGCAGCCGCACTCGGCAGTTGAGCGCGGACATTCGGCGCGCAGGTCAGAAGCGATGTTTCACCGTACCGTGAATCATCAGATCGCGCTGTTCGTCGGTATCTTGCGGGCTCGTGAATTCAGGTGCAGTTTTCGTGCTGTCTTCCGCAGCGCCATAAAGGAGATCGAGGCCGAAATCCATTTTCGGCAACGTTCCGATCTTTCCGAGGCCTGGGATGCGGATCTCCGTTCCGCTATCGCTCTTGGAGGGAAGCGACTCCTCCTGTTCCTGCGCCTTGGGGGCATCGGGCGCAGGGACGCCAGCGGGAAGGGCGCCGCGCTGCTCCTCCATAGCAATGACGTTGGTGCTCCCGGCGGCAAACATCGCCACCAGCACAAAGAGCACCAGTTCAAACCGTCTCACGAATACCCCGCCATGCTTTGAAAGCACGCACATACGTCAGTGTTGCGTGGTAGATAACAGAAACTCAATGGCAATATCCTGGAGTCATCGGGCTTGGCGCCGTTTCTCGGTGAGCCTGTTGTAAGGTCGCCATGTCGCCTACTTGACACAGGACGGGCCAAATTTCTCGCGACTTATTTAATCCTTCCGGAATAGAACAAAAAGGGGCCGTCCGAAGACGGCCCCAACATCTGTCGCAAACGGGAGAGAGCGATCAGAATTTGATCAGGCCACCCATGATGACCGCATCGAAAGCATCGAGGCTCGTATCGCCCGTAACGGTGCCTTTGATGTCGCCGCCGGCGTGCCGATAGACGACATAAAGATCCATTTCAGCCGGATCGATATGCTGAACGACACCCGCGCCGACGAAATTCAAGCTCGTCGAGTGCAGGAAATCGCCTGCGGTGGTCGTGACATTCGCATGGAGCTTAGAGCCACCGTCGTCATGGCGATACTCGCCGAAAATCGTCGTCTTTCCGAGCGGCAGCCATTTCTGCTCGATGCCGCCCTGGACGAACCAGAGGCTGCTCGTGGCGTCTGCCCCCGGCGCCGTATCCGCGACGAGATTATCGTGGTTCTGGGCATAGCCGCCGTAGACGTAGAGGCCGGTGGGGACATGCATAATGGTCGCGGCCGTGCCGAACAACTCGCAGTCGGTCGCGCTTTGGTTGGCAATGCCTTTTTCCGAACAACCAATGTTTTCGTCCGAGTTCCGGCCATAGCCGACCTTGCCAAGCACAAGGAAGTCGCCCCACTTGTTGGAATAGGTCAGCGCCATTCCCCAGTCGTCGTCCTCACCCCATGACGCGGTCAGAACAAAGCCTGCGATCGTCGGTGAATCATAGCGGACAATGTTGCGGCGGCCGTCCTGGCCGACCGTTCCATTATCGATGCCTTGCAGAATGCTCGACCATTTGAGGCCGTTCACCCCTCCTCCGTCATGACGAAGGAAGAAGTTCGGATTGTAAGCGCCAGCCGCCTGCGCGTCTGAGAAGTTACGCGTGTTAGCACCGTCGGCGTCGTCGAGTATGTGATAGAGGGCCGTGCCTTCAAGGCCGACCGTTACTTTGCCGAGGTCCTTACTCTTCAACCACCAGTTGCTCTTGCGCACCGTGAGCACGTTGTTGCTCGATCCCGTGCCGGGGCCGGCCTGGGTAAAGCCGTTCAGCGGCTCACCCTGAACGCCGATCTCCATCGTGTAACCCGCGGAGTAGCCTGGTGCGATCTGCGCTTCTCCAACGAAGCGGAAACGTGACTGTTCCAGCGTGTTGGTGCCGACGTAGGCATTGGATTCGGTGCCGTCGTCCCAAACCATAAGGGATTCGTTCACCCATCCCGACACCGTGAGCGAGACTTTGCGGTTGCCCTTGCGGGCAGTCGTGGCTTCCAACTCGGCGACACGCTCTTCGAGATCAGCGCAGCAATCGCCGCCCAGGTCGGCGGCTACGGCAGGTGTATATGCTGCGGCGGTTAACCCGAATGCCGTCAACAACGCCAAACGGCTACTCGACAATTTGAATACCGATTTCATCGGTGCCCCTCTATTTTACAGACCCCAAATCGTTTTCGGCGCACAATTCCCCTGGTGCGCCGGGCGTTTTCGCCCTTATGCCCTCAAAGCGTCTTAGCCGTGTGGACAACTTAAGGATCTGCTAACCCGGCAGTTTAACAGGTGCGTGACAGTCGCCCGTCATATTCGTTGCACTTGCGCCACATCTGGCCCTTTCGAGAAATTCTGTGCTTCAATAACAACACCTGAATGGACTAAGGCATGGCCGGAAAAGAGATTTTTGACGTTGCTGTCGCAGGCGCCGGTCCTGCAGGATTGATCGTCGGATTAGCCTGCGCCCAGTCGGGCCTCCGTACGGTTGTTATTGGGCCACCGTCGGGGCGCGAAGACAGGCGGACGTCCGCGCTCTTCGGCGGGTCGATCGAGCTTCTGAAAAGATTGACTCTCTGGCAGGATCTCGAACGACAATCGGAGCCGGTCACCGGCATCCGCATCGTTGATCGCACCTCGAGCATTTTGAAAGCTCCGGAAGTCCTCTTCGAAGCGCGGGAGGCGGGCTTTGATGCTTTCGGGTATAACATCCCGAATGTTGCGCTGACGGAGGTACTTGAGGCTGCGTGCGGCCGGCGTCTCGCGCGTGTGAAGGCCTCCGTATCAAACCGCGAAATCGCAGCCGACAGTGCGGCTCTGCTTGTAGATACTGGAGAGACGATCACCGCACGGCTGATCGTCGCTGCTGACGGACGCGCCTCGGCGACGCGCGGCTCAGCCGGTATCGAGGTATCCACATGGAGCTATCCTCAGTCCGCACTCGTGACCACCTTCTCCCACCAGCGTGACCATCACGGCGTTTCGACAGAGTTGCATCATCATGCCGGACCACTGACCGTCGTGCCCGGACCTGGCAGGACCTCTAATCTCGTCTGGATCAACACGCCCGATGAAATCAAGCGACTTTCATCGCTTGACGATTTTCAGTTCAGTCGCGAACTCGGCTCGGCTCTTCAGGGTCTTCTCGGCGCGCTTTTCGATTTCACGCCACGTCAGTGTTTCCCTCTTTCGGGACAGACCGCGCGGCCGCTTGCGAAAAACAGAGTTGTCGTCGCCGGAGAAGCGGCACACGTTATTCCTCCCATCGGCGCCCAAGGTCTGAACCTGAGCTTTCGAGATGCAGCGACGATCGCCGAAATTGCGGGCGAAGCGAAGCGTGATGGTTTGGACATCGGGGGCGAACCTGTTCTGAGGCGCTACGATCGTGCGCGGCGAACCGACATCGGGACCCGGGTCTTCGCGGTCGATATTTTGAATAAATCGTTGTTGAGCACTATCCCGGGCTTGAGCGTTGCACGCGGGCTCGGCCTCTTTGCGCTCGCGGCGAGTTCATCGCTCCGCATACGAGTTATGCGCGAGGGCATTCTTCCGTCTGCGTCGAAACCAGCCTTGATGGCCGGCGATGCCGCCGTGAAAATCTGACTATCGAGGCTTGACGGCGAACTTGCCGGAGATGCATCACCCTCCGGTACATTCCCAGAGCAAGGAAACCGGCGCTGTCTTCTACAGAGATTTCGCGGCTGCGCGATTTGCAATTCAGGCTCGAATATATCGTTCTTCGCGCTGTCGTCGGCATTGTTCGCGCCGTGCCGCTCGATGCGGCGACCCATCTGTCCGCGTGGTGCTGGCGCCGGCTCGCGCCGAAGATCAACCCGAAGCGCCATAAACGCGCGTTAGAGAATCTCAAGATCGCCTTCCCTGAGAAATCCGACGAACAGCGCGAGGCCATTGCGCTCCGGCACTGGGAGAATTTGGGACGGGTGATGGCAGAGACCATGCGGATCGATCAGATTATCGCGGAGCCGTCGCGTCTCGTCATCAAGAACCCGGAAGTGTTCAACCGCTACGCCAGCAAGCTCGGCCCGATCGTCGGCGCATCGCTGCACATGGGCAACTGGGAGCTTGCGATCTGGCCGTTGACGCTTGCCGGTGCGAACCCAGCGTGCGTCTATCGCTCTGTCAATAATCCCTACATCGACCGGTACATTCGCTATCAGCGGCGGGACCTCTATCCCGGAGGCCTCTTCGGGCGCGGGAAGGTCGAAGGTGACCACGGTGAAAGCCAGAAGACGGCGCGGATCATCATGGACTACGTTCGTAATGGCGGACGGCTCGGCGTCGTTTGCGACCTTTGGGACCGGACGGGCCTGCCCGTTCCATTCTTCGGCAAGGATGCGCGGACCGTTACAATCCCGGCCATGATCGCGCGGCGTGTCGGAGCACGGATCTGGATGTCGCGATGCATGCGTGTCGGAAACGACAGCCGCTTCGAAATCGAACTGAAAGAGCTTCGCATTCCCCGCACATCGAGTCATGCCGATGACGTCAAATGGGCGACCGCCGAAATGACGCGTCAATTCGAAGAGTGGGTGCGCGAACTCCCCGAACAATGGATGTGGTCCAACCGGCGCTGGAACTGACTATCGGGGCAATGCCCCGCTCCGCTCGGAACTTACGGCCGACAGAAAGCGTTTTTTGGGGTTGAACTTCGATGGAGCGCCCCGATGAGCGACGCCCTTTCTCCACTTCGCTTGTTTGTCGTTTTGATGGGATTGCTGTTGCCGACGTTGGCCCTGATCCCGCTCGGCAGCCTTTGGCTCTGGCAACATGGCTATCTGCTTCATTGGGCGGTTGCGACGCTCCTTTGCACGGCCCTCGCCTTCGTGTTTGAGCGACGGACGCTCGGCCGACCCGCACCGAAGACGACGGAAGACCCCGTTGCGACCGGTGTGGCAATGCCCACGGGCAAGCGGACTGGCACAGAATCTCCGCGCATCGCAGCGGAAGCCGCCGTCGAAGTCTTCGCGAAGGACGCCAACTCGCGGACGATTTCGTCCTGGAACGACGTGCTCAATACGGGCCTTGAGACAGTCGAGATTGTCGCAAAGGTCTACCATCCGTCGGACAAGGATCCGATGCTGCATTTCACAGTCCCGGAAGCGTTGACACTGGTCGAGCAGGTCAGCGCGCGGCTTCGCCCGGTATTCGAAGGAACGATTCCTCTCGGCAACCGACTGACCGTAGCGCAGTTCGCGCAGGTCTATCGCTGGCGAGGCATCTATGACGTTGCGGGCCGCGCGTGGTCGATCTGGCGCGTGATGCGTCTGGTCAATCCCACCACGGCCGCAACGTATGAAATGCGTGACCGGTTATCGAAATCGCTGTTCGGCTGGCTGAGAGAAACGATCTCCGGGCGGCTCGTGCGCGCCTATATCCACGAGGTCGGCGCGGCGGCGATCGATCTCTACAGCGGAGAACTCAGGAAGCAGGCGGCAGCGCGGAAAGCGAACTCCTGAATGGAACAGGCGGGCCAAAGAAAACGTCCGCCGAGAGATCGTTTCTCGACGGACTGAAGTTCATCTCAGGAATCGCGCTTCGAAGCTCGGTTGTAACGCGTTGCCGTGCTTACGATTTCCAGAGCGCGCCGACGACGAAGCCGACCGCCGCCGCCATAAGGAGCGTGGTGAGCGGCTGATCCTTCACGGATTTGTCGATCGCGCCTTTTACGTTGCCAGCAACTTCGCCAACCTGCTCACGAGCCTGTCCGGCCATGTCCTGCGCACGGCTCGCCATGTCCTGAGCGCGATCAGAGGCATCGTCATAAGCTTGTTTCGCTTTGCTCTTCAGGTCTTCGACACTGCCCGACCCGTACTGGGATGCGGATGATGTGGCCATTTGGGGTACTCCGTTTGTTGCACTTCTTTGAGGCAACGCGGAGCGCGGCGGGTTGGTTTCATGCCTATTGAGAACCGAACTAAACAATGAAAATCACAGACGCCGTCATGCGCGGGCCGGAATGACGAGCGAAGCGGCTTGGCTCCTGCTATGTCATCCTCGGCTTAATGCCGAGGGTCCAATTTTCGTCCGCGCCGCTGTTTAAATGGATCCGCGGGACAGGTCCGAGGATGACACATATTGAGAAGACCGGATGAGATATTCCGGTTACCGCATATCCGGCGGAACGGCTTCTTTCGCCAGCGCCGCCAGCGCCTCGTCGAGGGCAAGGACGGTCTGATCCTGCGAACCCAAACGGCGAACCGAAACTTTCCTCTCTTCCGCCTCGCGTTTACCGACGACGAGGATGACCGGGACCTTGGTCAGCGAATGCTCGCGGACTTTCAGGTTGATCTTCTCATTGCGAAGGTCCGTTTCGACGCGCAGGCCCAGCGCTTTCGCCTTCTCCGCGACTTCCACCGCGTAATCGTTCGCATCCGACACGATCGGCGCGACGACGACCTGCAGCGGCGCGAGCCACAGCGGGAAGTGTCCGGCGAAGTTCTCGATCAGGATACCGGTGAAACGTTCGAGTGAACCGAAGATCGCGCGGTGGATCATCACCGGTGTTTTCTTCTCCGAATGCTCGTCGATGTAGAAGGCGCCGAGACGGCCGGCGAGGTTGAAGTCGACCTGCGTGGTGCCACACTGCCAGTCGCGGCCGATGGCGTCGCGCAGGACGTATTCGAGCTTGGGTCCGTAGAACGCGCCCTCGCCCGGCTGGACCTCGGTCTTGATCTTATCGTTCGAGCGCCGCTTCACTTCTTCCAGCACGTCGCCCAGCGCCTTCTCGGCCTTGTCCCACAATGCATC
>CAYYDL010000475.1:0-1654 GCA_964470545.1 uncultured Hyphomicrobium sp.
ACCGGCAACATGTAATTCAGAACATCAACGTTCAGCTGACGAAGGTATGGCCAGCCTCGATCGACGGCGGCACGCGCGGAGCCGGACCTCCGGATGATGAGATGCCGACGGCGCGCGCACGTACGCCGGAATAGATCAACCGCAATGACTAGACCTTCGTCATTCAGAAACGGCGTCATGATCGTAAGACTGTTCGCCGCGGCATCGGCCAACTTTTCGAGCGCGTCTTTGGTGTGGACCAGCGCAGCATAAGCCAATCCCGTCGCCGGCAACGCCGCCCCGATAGCACTCGGTGACGGAGGCATCGTCACCACGGCGGTCGCTATCCCTTCATCTGGCATGATCGCTCGCATCGCCGCAGCACCATCAAGGAATGACGCAAGCCCAGATGGCATCTGCCCCGGCCCGATCTGCCAACCGGTATCCGTGCGGCTCAACCAGCCGCGGGAAACAAAATCCGACGTGACCCGCTGGATTGCAGCAGCCGGCCAATCAGCAAGATTGTGGACGTCGATGGCGTAGCCTTGTCGGCCCGCCATCACGCGCGCGAGCGCGGCCGCCGTCGGGCAGTCCGCACCGAGCCCGACCGCCAGTGACCGAGCCAAATCAGCGCCGAGTGGCGCCCCCCCTGTCATCGAAACCCCGCTTGGGCACGCGGCCGCTGCCCTGCGCGACGCTCTGCAACGTTGTAGTACCCGCTCAATCCATCACCCGTAATGTCCCAACGGGGCGCACCCCTTCCGATAAGCACCGATCGGGACAGGAGCTCATTCCGAGTCAGGCAAGCACTCTCCGGGATAAGCACGCAGTCAGGACACGCGCCTCCCCGGTGATTGCAGACACTTTCCGAACCGCATCGAAGGCTGGCTGGATTGACCATGCGGTCGAGGACTTCGTTGCCGAACGCCGGGTCTCCGCGGTCGCGCCACATGGACGACAGGTTACCCAAATCCATCGTCATGCCACGGCGGTAAACCAGAAATGCCAAATCCGGCACGAACAGGTGTTCGCCGAACGAGCCGAGATCGAGGCCCGACATCGAAGCAGAAACGCCAATCAGATGGTGCGCCATGGTGTGCAAGAGCGTGTATATGAATGGGTAAGCTTGGCGCGGCACCATTCTCTCGCGCCGATATTCATCGAGAAAGCGGGAAAAACGCGAGTTCGGATCGTTCTCGATCGCGGCAAACTCTTCAATGAGGCTTCCGCCAAGCCGAACCCCCGGAACCGCCGGTGCGACAGCAACTCCGTTTTCCGCGAGCCATTCCCGGACGGTGTCTTCGTCCAGACGCACGTAAAAACCTTCGTTCGACTGCAACAAACAAAGGACCGGGTGGCGAGCAGCCTCGCCGACTTCTACGCGGTCAAACAATCGAAGCCGCACCGGCATTTCGGCATCACCCGCCTTGTCGCGTTTGACAGTGGGCGAAGACGACGTTCTCGTGTAAGCGAATGTGTATTCGCAGATTCGGACATCGCGGATCAGGCGCATTTCCGAAATGCCTAGGAGGTCCCTCCGGCGCCGAACCTCCGCTCTCAGTCGATCGATTTCACGTTCCGACAGCCCGTCAGGAATTAGGAACGGGTCGAGAATCGTCACGTCGACCGAGACTTCCTTGCCGTCGTTGAGCTGGCCGCCACGCAGTTTCTCCTG
>CAYYDL010000476.1:0-2338 GCA_964470545.1 uncultured Hyphomicrobium sp.
CTACACGACGATCAAGGCGCCAATTTCGGGCCGCATCGGCTTTCGCCTCGTCGACCAGGGAAACATCATCCATGCCACCGACACCGGCGGCGTCGCGACGATCCAGCAGATTCAGCCAATCGCTGTCATCTTCACAGAGCCCGAGGAGCAGCTTCCGCGCATTCTCGATAAATTGAAGGGCGGCGCGCTCCCGGTCGAAGCTTACACATCAGACAGCAAGCGGTTGCTCGGCAAGGGCGAGCTTTCGCTGGTCGACAACCAAGTCGACATGACGACGGGCACGATCAAACTGAAAGCGAAGTTCGCGAACGGCGAAAAGGTGCTTTGGCCTGGCCTTTCGGTTTCCACGCGCCTGCTGATCAACACCGAGAAAAACGTGGTCGTCATTCCCGATGCAGCTGTGCAACGCGGACCGGATAAGCTCTTCGCCTATGTCGTTGGCTCTGACGACAAAGTCGAACAGCGCGACCTTGTCGTTGGCGAAATCCAGGACGGACAGGCAGTCATCAAAAGCGGTGTGAAGCCTGGCGAGCGCGTCGTGACATCGGGATATTACCGGCTGCAGCCGGGCTCGAAAGTTGAATTGCCCCACGAACAGAAAAAGGAAAAATCATCATCCACCACGGCATCGGACGGCGGCTCAGGCTCCAAGCGTGCAGCTTCGGAGGTCGAATAACATGGCGAGCGGCGGCATTTCAGGACCTTTCATCCGTTTTCCGATCGCGACGTCCCTGATCATGGTCGGCGTTCTGTTCGTCGGCTTGGTCGCCTTCATGAACTTGCCGGTCGCTCCGCTGCCGCAGATCGATTTTCCGACGATTCAGGTGAGCGCCAACCTTCCAGGCGCCAGCCCCGAAACGATGGCGTCCAACGTCGCACAACCGCTCGAGCGCCAGTTCGCACAGATTCCGGGCGTGACCGAGACGACGTCCACCAGTGGCCCTGGCGTGACGACGATTGTCGTGCAGTTTGATCTCGACCGGAACATAGATGGCGCTGCGAACGACATCCAGGCAGCGATCAATGCCGCCGGCGGCCAGCTGCCGCAGAACCTTCCGCAGCCGCCGATCTACCGCAAGGTCAACCCTGCCGACAGCCCGATCCTCATTCTCTCCGCCACCTCCGACGCGATGCCATTGACGGAAGTCGACGACAATGCCGATACCAAGCTCGCGCAACAGATCAGCCAGATCTCGGGGGTCGGTCAGGTCACGATCGGCGGCGAGCAGAAGCCTGCCGTCCGCATCCAGCTCGACCCCGCCAAGCTGTATGCACGCAATCTGACGCTTGAAGATGTGCGCACACCGCTGTCGATCACCACTGTCAACAGTCCCAAGGGCTCGATCGACAGCCCCAATCGCGGGTACACCATCTACGCCAACGACCAACTCACCAAAGCGAAGGACTGGAACAACATCATTCTCGCCTATCGCAACGGTGCGCCGGTCCGCGTGCGTGACGTCGGCAAAGCCATTGCCGGTCCGGAGGATACGAAAAAGGCCGCATGGGCCGACGGCAAGAGAGGCGTATTCCTCGTCGTCTTCAAAGAGCCCGGCGCGAATGTCATTGAGACCGTGGATCGCATCAAGGCCGAGCTTCCCCGCCTGCAGGCGGCCATCCCCAAGGCGCTCAAGATCAAGATCATGAGCGATCGGACCCAGACCATTCGCGCATCCGTCGAGGACGTGGAGTTCACGCTGCTGCTTTCGGTCGGGCTGGTCGTCGCCGTCATCTTCGTGTTCTTGCGCAGTCTTTGGGCGACGATCATCCCGAGCGTGACGGTGCCGTTGGCGCTCTTCGGCGCCTGCACGCTGATGTATGCAATGGGCTACAGCCTCGACAATCTGTCTCTGATGGCGTTGACGATCTCCGTCGGCTTTGTCGTCGACGACGCCATCGTCGTGCTCGAAAATATCGTCCGCTACGTCGAAGAAGGCATGAGGCCCTACGAAGCCGCGCTCAAGGGCGCTGGCGAAATCGGCTTTACGGTCATTTCGATCAGTATATCGCTCGTCGCGGTCTTCATTCCCCTCCTGATGATGAGCGGCATCATCGGCCGCCTGTTTCGCGAGTTCGCAGTAACCGTGACGATGACGATCGCTGTCTCCGCCTTCGTCGCGCTTACCCTGACGCCAATGATGGCTTCCCGTTTCCTCAAAAGCGAAAAGGATATCGAACACAACAAGCTGTATCGATGGAGCGAGCGCGGCTTCGAAGCTCTCCTGAATTCCTACGCGCGCGGGCTCGACTTCGTCCTGCGCCACCAATTCCTGACGCTTATGGTGTTCTTCGCCACGGTAGCTGCGACCGGCGTTCTGTTCGTCGAAATCCCCAAAGG
>CAYYDL010000477.1:0-1812 GCA_964470545.1 uncultured Hyphomicrobium sp.
CGCCCTGGTGACAACGAGCCATTGGCTCGGCCCTTACTATGCCCACGGCGTCGGTTTCTTCGTTAAGGCATCACTCCTCGCCGTGGAGATCAGCGTCGGCCTTGCGGTCTATGCTGTGATCGTCCTGATGACGGGGGCGATGACGCTCGGCCAACTCGGGCGGCTGGCGCGCGGCAGGCGGTAAGCATATGCGATAGACTTGCGCCGCGGCCGCTTGCACGCGATAAGGCCGCCAAATTTCCATTCAACAGGTACGGACCCATGAAAATCACGCCGCGCGTTTTCTCCGGCATGCAGCCGACCGGCAGCCTGCATCTCGGCAACTATCTCGGCGCGATGGTCAACTGGATCAAAATGCAGGAGACGCACGAATGCATCTATTGCGTCGTCGATCTCCACGCCATCACGGTTGCGCAAGATCCAGCGGAACTCAGAACAGCCATCCGCCAGGTAACGGCGGCTTACATCGCGGCGGGCCTCGATCCGAAGAAGAGCATTCTCTTCAACCAATCGCAGGTCTCCGCTCATGCCGAGCTTGCCTGGGTCTTCAATTGCATCGCCCGTCTCGGATGGCTCAACCGCATGACGCAGTTCAAAGAGAAGGCGGGCAAGGACCGCGAGCAGGCCTCCGTCGGCCTCTACGCCTATCCGAATTTGATGGCAGCCGACATTCTGGCCTATCGCGCCACCCACGTGCCCGTGGGCGAGGACCAGAAGCAGCACTTGGAACTTGCCCGCGACATCGCGCAAAAGTTCAACAACGACTATGCGTCTTCGATCGCCGAGAATGGCTTCGCCGATAGCATCTTCTTTCCGCTGCCGGAGCCCGTCATCACCGGCTCATCGACCCGCGTCATGAGCTTGCGCGACGGCACGAAGAAGATGTCGAAATCCGATCCGTCTGACCTCTCGCGCATCAACATGACTGACGACGCCGACACCATCGCGAAAAAAATTCAGAAAGCAAAGACCGACCCCGAACCCCTGCCAAGCGACATAAAAGGGTTCGAAGGTCGCCCGGAAGCGGAAAACCTGATCGGTATCTATGCGACGCTCGTCGACAAACCCGTCGACGCTGTCCTCTCAGAGTTTGGCGGCCAGCAGTTTTCGGCATTCAAGAAAGTTCTGGCCGATGCGCTCGTCGCCCGCCTTGAGCCCATCACGAAAGAAATCAAGCGCCTAACGGCCGACCCCGCCGTGATCGACCGCATCCTCGGAGATGGCTCCGCACGTGCGCGTGAAATTGCAACTCCGATCATGGATAAGGTGAAAGACATCGTCGGCTTCATTAGAAGCTGATGGGGTTGCATATCATGCGGAGCGTTGCGGCCATTGCGAGCGATGGCTAGGAATGGCAGCATCGCGACCATGAAACCGCGCCGCTCCTTCGAAGAAGGCCATCGCCGCAAGTTCCTGATCGTCGTTGACGAAAGCCAGGAAGTCGAAAGCGCGCTCTATTACGCCGCGAGCCGCGTGCAGCGATCGTCGGGGCTCATCGTCATGCTCTACGTTATCGAGTCGAGCGAGTTCCAGAACTGGGCCGGCGTCAGACAGGTGCAGATCGAGGAAGAGACGACGAAAGCGAAAGCCCTCTTCCGCCTTTTTCGCCGCAAGCTCGCGCATGCCGGCTTTGAGACCGTCGAAACGGAAGACGTCATTCGCGAAGGCCGCACCGCCGAAGAGGTCAACAAGCTCATCGACGAGGACGAGGATATCGCGATCCTGGTTCTCGGAGCCTCGATCGACGCGAAGGGCCCGGGACCGCTTGTCGCGTCGTTGGCCGCAGGACGGGCCGGAGGTGGCTTTGCGGTC
>CAYYDL010000478.1:0-7644 GCA_964470545.1 uncultured Hyphomicrobium sp.
CCGCGCTGCTGCTCGATCTGCATCCAGTCGGATCGCGTGCGGCGCCGCTCACCGCGCGCCTTCACTGCGCCCGCCATCTGGATTGCTCCGCCGAACAAGAGGAGTTTTTCCGTCAGCGTTGTTTTGCCGGCGTCGGGATGCGAGATGATCGCGAACGTGCGCCGCCGTGCAATCTCGGGCGGCAACGCAGCATCGGCCGATGCGGCTTGCGTCATGATATTCAACGGTCAGGCCTCAACGACTTCGACTTGGCTCGGCTCGAGCCAGATTTGATGATATTCGGCGGGCTTTCCGAAAACTTCCCCCACATGCAGCTCGACCAGGCCGTCGTCGAACTTGACGATGGGAAACGTCTTGCCAATGCAGCCCTGGAACAGCTTCAACAGCATCTTGTTGTCGGGCGGCACGCCGTCCGGCACGCCGAGGACGCGGACTTTGTCACCAATGTTCATACCGTCTCCAGCAGTTCGAGCGCTTCCTTCGCATCGAGCCGACCATCATATAGTGCGCGTCCGGTAATGGCGCCTTCGAGCATGCGATAATCGGGCTTGGTCAGTTCGCGCACGTCGGCGATCGAGGCAAGCCCGCCGGACGCAATGACCGGGATACGCGTCGCTCGCGCCAATGCGGCCGTCGCCGGAAGATTGAGGCCCTTGAGCACACCGTCGCGCTCGATGTCGGTGTAGATGATCGCCGCGACGCCCGCATCTTCAAACCGTTTCGCGAGGGCAATAGCCGTTAGTTCCGATGTCTCCGCCCAACCCTCGACGGCCACCTTGCCGCCCTTGGCATCGATCCCGACGGCGACCTGACCCGGAAAGCGTTTCGCCGCCTCGCGCACGAGCGCCGGATCACGCACCGCCACCGTTCCAAGGATGACGCGCCGGATGCCTTTGTCGAGCCACGCTTCGATCGTCGCCAGATCGCGAATGCCGCCGCCAAGCTGCGCAGGGATCTTGATCGCCTTGAGGATAGCCTCGACGGCTGCCCCGTTGATGGGTTTGCCCGCGAACGCGCCGTTCAGATCGACGATGTGTAGATACTTGAACCCCTGGCGCTCGAAGCTCGCCGCCTGAGCGGCCGGATCGTCGTTGAACACCGTCGCGGCATCCATCTCGCCGAGCTTCAGCCGGACGCATTGGCCGTCTTTCAGGTCGATGGCAGGAAACAGGATCAAATGTGTGTTCTCTCGCGTAACTTCCTTCGCCCTTGGGAGAAGGTGGCCCAAGGCCGGATGAGGGGAGCCCACACCCGCCCCTCTCTCCGAGGGAGAGGGGGGAGTGCGCGCTCAATCCAGCGCGTCCGTCCCCGGCCATCAGATTGCTATCTTCGGTTCCTAAACTTTGCGTGCGATCAATCGCGGATCGCATGTTTCGTCAAGGGCGCGTTGCGACCGCCCTCTGGAAGCCGGCAGCAACGCGCCAGTATCGGGTGTTCCATGGCCACCTCGTTTCTTGTCGAGCCACCGCCTGCCGTCGCCCAGCGCCCCCTGACCGAGGACGACGCGGTCGACATCTGGATTGCCCGCTGGCTGCGCATCCGCCCGACGGACCTGCAGCGCCGCTACGCCTGCGATCCTCGTCGGCTTTACGAAATCTGGGAGGAAGTGCGCTTTCCCGGTAGCCGTGCCAAAGCCCTCGCAGAGTTCCAGCGCCGGTTCCCGGGCCTTGACGCCCGTTTCGACCCAGGCCCGCACCGGCGCATCCCGATGGCGCCGCATCCTGATCAATTGAGCCTCTTCCCGAAAAGCTGAGCACCGTTCAGCTATTAACCATGATTTCGCCATCTTTGGTTGCGTAATGTGAAGTTCCCACAACCGATTTCTATTGTTTGTTTACAATTTATAGTTGTATAATAGAATACGCATTCATCTTTCAATTGTTGAAGGGGGGAACAGATGCTGCGACGGACGCTCGCAGGGGCGGCGATAATCCCTGCAATTTCACTCTGCTTCCAAGTCGCCTCCGCTGGCGAATACGGCACCCCGAAGAGCGAACCATCGCCGATCGACGTCTACAACTGGTCGGGATTTTACGCTGGCGCCCACGTCGGCGGCGTCTGGGGCAGGTCCGTCGTGAGAGATAACGCACGAGACGGAGTCGATCCCGGCCCCTTCTCCTACGCACCATCGGGAGCATTCGGCGGCGGCACAGGAGGTTACAACTGGCAGATCCAAAAGCTTGTTCTCGGTATCGAAGCCGACCTTGGCTATATGGACCTTTCGGGATCCGGCATCATTGGTTCGAGCCATGCCGCCAGTCATCAGGATTTGACCCTGGACGGCGGCCTGTATGGCGACGTCACCGGTCGCGCGGGTATCCTGGTTTCGCCCGCCACGTTGCTCTACGGCAAAGGCGGTTTCGCGTTCTATGATGGCGAAGCGAAGCAGGCGACGACGAATCCCGGCTACGCGCCGACAGGAACGGACACGTTCACGGGGTGGACCGCTGGCGGGGGGATAGAGCACTTGATCACACCGAATCTGAGCCTCAAGGTCGAATATCTGCACTTCGATTTCGGATCTCAGGAGGGCTATCAAACCGCGCTCGTCGCCGATCCGCCGACGCCGGCGGGCTACAAATTCCGCAACTGGACGGACCTGACCGCCGACTCGGTAAAAGCCGGGATCGCTTATCACTTCTAGGCGCCCCATTTTCGGAAGCACATACAGGGCCGATGCAGTCGCATCGGCCTTTTTTCGTCGGCGGCGCGCATCCATTCAAGACAGCAGCATCCCGACCCACATTCGCAACCCTGTCGCCCTTGGCCTTACAACAACATTAAGAACTTAGCAAGAACATTTTCGGAACAAGTACTAGACAGTGCGGGCGAGTCGTGGCATGTTCTTCCTATGTTCACGACGCCCTGAAAGAGGCGCCGATCCGGGTCAGAGTAGCGTGTTAGACCCTCCCCGCAACACTAGGAGAGCCCCCATGCGCACCTACCTCATCTCGTACGATCTCGCCCACCCCACCCGCAATCAGCACGTTCTCGCCCAAGTCATCATGGGTCTCGGCGAAAAGTGGGCACGCCCGCTATCCAACACTTGGTACGTGATGTCGGATCGCGAGGAAGTCGAGCTTGAGACGGAACTCCGGGAGATGCTCGCCGAGGACGACGGGCTCCTGATCCAGGCGACGAAGCGCGAAGCCGCCATGACAAACACGTCGCTGCGCTGGTTCCGTCAGCGCCGCCCGGGCTTCGATCTCGCACCCGATGGTAACATCATCGCCTTCCCGTCGCCGGCAACGCCCGCCGCCGAACCGATGGAGCCCGAGCTGCCGTTTGCAAAGGCGGGCTGAGACGAGACGAATTCCGGTCTTTGGGCGGGGCGGGTCCTTCTCCCCCCTGCCGTTCCCAACGGGTCCCGTCCCGTCCAGAGGCCAACGTTGGAGTCCCGGGGATCATGTCCAAGATCTCCCTCAACGGTTCATGATCCCCGGCTCCGCTTTTCGAAACCAAAATTGCTCCTCGTCGCGTTGCGTTCCTGCGTATCCGTTATCCCCTTCCCCGAGCCCCCGACCGGATGAACGCCATGAAGACCTTCCTTCTCCATCACACCCCCCGATCCGCCAACCAGGACACCTGGACGGTGACGTTCTCGCTCCCCTACATCGCGACGGAATATGCCCCTGCCGGTAACGGCGTCTGGTACGTCAAGACCTGGCTCGGCGCTGAGCAGATCAAGCGACGCCTTGCGATCCTCTTCGATCACCCCGACGAGCTTGTCGTTCACGAGCTTGGCCGCACCGACGCCGCGCTCACGGGCCGGCTGACCTGGCTTGAAGGCCGCCTCGAGGATGATGACACGGACACCTCATGGCACATGCCGCGTGGCGTCTGGACCGCAATCCAGTCCGCCGTCGGCACGTTGGCGAGGTAATTGGCGCCATTGCGTAGATTGTCATCCCGGGCGAGCCCACTTGCGAGACCCGGGATCATCTCTAGGTCCCCGCTCGTCGCTTCGCGGCGGCAGGGAGCGCAATGATGCAAGTTACGGCTTCCACTTCAGAAAGTTCGCAATCAGCTTGAGTCCGAGCTTCTGGCTCTTCTCAGGGTGAAACTGCGTGCCGGCGATGTTGCCGTCGGCAACCAGCGCCGTGATCGGGCCACCGTAATCGGTCTCGGCAACGACGACGCGCCGCTCCGTCGGCACCATCGCGAACGAATGCACGAAATAGGCGTGCCAGCCGTCAGGTCCGGTCGGAATACCGTCGAGCAAGGCGTGCGGGTGGACGACGTTGAGCGTGTTCCACCCCATGTGCGGAATTTTGAGCTCGGGATCGTTTGGTGCGATCGCGCGCACCTCGCCCTTGATCCATCCGAGCCCCGGCGTCTCGACGAACTCGAGCCCACGCTCGGAAAGAAGCTGCATGCCGACACAAATACCCAGAAAGGGCCGGCCCTTCTTCCGGACCGTCTCTTCGAGCGCATCGATCAATCCCGGCACGCGTTCGAGCCCGTGCTTGCAGTCGCCGTAAGCGCCGACACCCGGCAGCACGATGCGATCCGCCGCCAGCACATCCTCCGGCCGCGGGCTGACGACGATCTTCGCATCGGCGTCGCTCGCGCGCGCGGCGCTTTCAAACGCCTTCGCGGCCGAGTGGAGATTGCCCGACCCGTAATCGATGATGACGACGTTTTGCATGGAAGGTCCGGGCCTTAGCAAAAACCACTGATTATCCGCACGCGCTTCCAATGACGGAAACCGCCGCGCTTGTCATCCCGGCCGACATGAGGCGGCGAGCCGGGACCTGAGGTTGCGAGCTGGATATAGTCCCGGTGTCTCGCAATTGGGCTCGCCCGGGAAGATAATTGCGATTAAGCCCCGGAGCCGAATGGCCAGAAACGCGAACCGCGCATCGGTATGGTCGGCACACCGTTGGATGCCTCGCTCGCGATCACCGGCTGCTCCGGCAGCCACGTTTCGAAGAACCGCCGCTCGCATTCCGCAATCGATTTGCCGTTGACGACGCCGACCGTCTGCCAGCCTCTCTGGTCGAGCATCCAGCGCTTCAAGGTCGACACCTCGAAACCGAGATAGATATTGATGCCCAGAAAGATGAGGCTGATCCAGCCCTGATCGACCTTTGCCGCGTTGAGCACATAACCAAGAAAGCCCGCTGCCGCGAGATAGGCGATCGCCATGAGCCAGATGCCGTTGGCGAGAAACCCAAGCGGCGGACAGATGGCGGTCAGCCAGGAAAACCCATCTTTGACGAACTCCAGCTCGACACCACGGTCGACACGGTCGGAATCGGCCTCGGGCGGCTCGTGCACAGTATAGGTCGTCACGGAACTCAAGCTCCTTGCTCCATTCGAATGGACTTCGGCCGGGGTTCGCCCGTTTCAGAGCGTCCCCTTTGTCGATGGCACGCGTCCCGCCTGCCGCGGATCGACGGCGATGGCTGATTTCAGCGCCCGCGCGAGGCCTTTATAGCAGGTCTCTGCGATATGGTGATTGTTCTCGCCATACAGGTTTTCGACGTGCAACGTGATGCCCGCGTTCTGCGCAAAGGCCTGGAACCATTCGCGGAAAAGTTCGGTGTCCATCTCTCCGAGCTTCGGCCGCGAGAAATCGACCTTCCAGACGAGAAACGGCCGCCCCGAGACGTCAACGGCCACCCGCGTCAGCGTCTCATCCATCGGCAGATGCACGTCCGCATAGCGCACGATCCCGGCCTTGTCGCCGAGCGCCTGCGCGAGTGCCTGCCCGAGAACGATACCGGTATCCTCCGCCGTGTGGTGAAAATCGATATGCAAGTCGCCCTTGGCCCGCAGCGTGATGTCGATCAGCGAATGGCGCGCGAGCTGCTCCAGCATGTGATCGAGAAAACCGATCCCGGTCGAAATGTCGTACGCGCCCGAGCCGTCGAGGCTGACGGTCGCGGAGATCTCGGTCTCCTTGGTCTTGCGCGTGATCGTCGCCTGCCGCTTCACGTGAATCGTTCCTTTTTCGTTTGCCCCGGCGACTCCCGTTCCGGGAGCCGGCCGTCATCGCAGGAAATCACCCAAATTTGCCCGCGAGGCTCCGAGCGTTTATCAGCTTCGGGCGCCGAGGGCCAAGGGACACCTTCCCTTGCATCTTCCCGCGAAAAGCTTAACTGACGCGATACATATGACGCACCAGAGCCAAAATGCCGGGCCTCCGAGCTGGCACGCCACGACGATCCTGACGGTCCGTAAGGGCGGTAAAGTTGTAGTTGCCGGCGATGGCCAGGTCAGCCTTGGCCAGACGATCATCAAATCAAACGCCAAAAAAGTCCGGCGCCTGGGAAAGGGCGACGTGATTGGAGGCTTCGCGGGTGCGACGGCCGACGCGTTCACTTTGTTCGAGCGCCTCGAGGCCAAGCTCGAGCAATATCCGGGGCAACTGACCCGCGCCGCCGTCGAACTGGCCAAGGATTGGCGCACCGACCGCTTCCTCCGCCGCCTCGAAGCCATGATGATCGTCGCCGACGCAACGACAACGCTTGTCCTCACCGGGACGGGCGATGTCCTGGAACCCGAGAACGCCATTGCCGGGATCGGCTCCGGCGGCAACTACGCCCTTGCCGCCGCCCGGGCGCTCATCGATCAGCCGCTCGATGCGGAAGCCATAGCCCGCAAGGCCATGTCCATTGCCGCCGAGATCTGCGTCTATACGAATGCGAACATCGTCGTCGAAAGCCTCGACGCCAAAACCTCCTGAACCGTCACCGAGAACCGGCCATGGCCAACGGATTGCCGACCGATGATCTCCGAGCCGCCGTCGAAGCCGGCGTCATCGACGCGGCGCAGGCCGAAAAACTTCGCGCCATGCGCCAGGGTACCGCTGCCCCGTCCCCCGCGCCGCTCGGATCGGACGGAGAGCCAGCCGTCCTCGCGGACGAAGAGCGTTTTCGCTTTCTGAATGGCTTCAACGACGTCTTCCTGACGATCGGCGTGCTGCTGGTCGCCGCTGCGTTTCTGGCTGCAACGTCGACGAGCCTCTTCGGGATCAGCTTCGTCGCGACGTTTGCGTTCGCTGCCGCGACGTTCTGGGTCTTGAGCGAAATTCTCGTCGGCCGCCTGCGCGCCGTTCTGCCCGGCATGGTTTTGTCGCTGCTTTTCGTCGCCTTTGCCGCGTCCGCCGTCGTCGTCCAATTGCACTGGGACAACTTCAAATCATCGCACTGGGACGTCGCCTCCGAGCTTGTCTTCTGGCGAAACCCGACGCTCATCTTCGGGTTGCCCGCGCTGATCGCTGCGCTTGTCTATTACATTCGCTTCCGCCTGCCATTCGCGCTCGCTCTTATCGCCTTCTTCGGCTACGCGGTCGTCAGCAAAAGTCTTTTCAATATCGGCATCGGCCCGTCGTTCGCTGCATTTGGCTACGGTCTCGTCGTTCTCGCTGTCGCCCTCTACTACGACACCCGCGACACGAAGCGCGTCACCCGCTTTTCCGATTGCGCCTTCTGGCTGCATCTCGTCGCCGCCGCGTTGATTGTCTCGCCGATGATCACGTTCATCAAACACTCGACGAATGGCGCGGCGACATCGGGCGTCGTCACCTTGTTGCCCTTGCCCTCGAAGAAGGACGCGGCGTCCTTCTCGGTCGCGACCACGCCGTCGTCGTTGAACTTCTTGGCGACCGCCTCGGCGTCCTCGATCGCCTTCTTCTCG
>CAYYDL010000479.1:0-3781 GCA_964470545.1 uncultured Hyphomicrobium sp.
AGTCAAAGCTTTCGCAAGTGAAGTTGAGTTGATCTCTTTGTCTGCGTTCATAATGTTGGGAATTCCGGCGCGCTTCGTCGGCGACAACTGTGCGATCGTGGGGTGGAAACATGGACGGACGGTCCGACCAGGTTTTTCGGCCGGCAGAGGAAGCGGAAGACAAGCAGATGGACAGCTCCGCCGCGCCTGAGCTCGTGACGATCACAGCAACAATCGTCGCGGCCTATGTCAGCAATAATCCGATAGCCTCGACCGAATTACCGGGCCTCATCGCAGAGACGCACGCGGCATTGAGCCGGGCGGCAGGCCGGTCCGTTCCGCAGGAGCGGGAAGACTCCAAACCGAAAATCGCCGTGAAGAAATCGGTCATGCCAGACTTCATCATCTGTTTGGAAGACGGCAAGAAATTCAAATCGCTGAAGCGGCATCTTCGGACGCACTACAACTTGTCTCCGGAAGAATATCGCGAGAAGTGGGGCTTGCCGCCCGACTATCCGATGGTCGCGCCGAATTATGCCAACGCCCGTTCGCAGCTTGCAAAAAAGATGGGCCTCGGCACGCGCCGCGAAAGATGATCTGGCGGCCGGGTAATTTTTCTCCCGTAGAAAATCGCTGCGGATGCGAAGCATCTATTTATTCGGATTGCCATCAGTCGGTGCGCGCCTGCCGTTGCTGACAGCGCCAGAGCACACCAGCGTTAAGAACGATCGCCGTTCCTCTTTTAGCAGCCGCACGAGCTTGGCATGCCGCGCGACGTCATAGGTGCGAGCGCCTGCGATGCCGCGTTGCCGTTCTTTCCTCAATTCTCGTTCGATGATCGAGATCAGCTTTCGGCGTCCGGCGAGCGTGCGGTCGCGCAGATCTTTCGGCCAAACTGGTAAAAGCCGCACGTCGTCAATCGTGAAGCGGGCGTCTGAATGGCGACGAGCACTCAACCATCCGTCGGAAGATGCGCGCGCACAGCGTTTGAATGAACGATCCTGCATGGCCTCCGACAGTGAGGCCGTCCCGTCGGGCGGGGATTTCTTTTTTCTCCCGCTGAGCGCATTTGCTAACGGTGAATGACGACTCCCAAAAAAACTTATCCCCGCTCTCTCTCGCGACCGTATTCTGCTCTCTGGCGTCACAACCCGGAGCAAACCGATGCAGCTTGAGAGCACCACTGCGACGGACGGCGACACCCGAACGTTTTTCGGAGCATGGGACGGGACGAATGTTACGGCCTTCATTTTGTACGACGATGGAGATGCGCGAGCTTCCCGCCGCAACCGCGGAAACGCCAGCCTCTCTCCGCCGCCGCCGAGCGCGTCTCGCAATCGAGCTCGCAATTTCGAACGTGTTCGGCATCGACACGGACTATCTCTGGACCGGAACGCGGGGCGTCCGCGACATCGCCGAGGCGCGGCAGGTCGCAATGTATCTGGCTCACGTCTCCTGCCGGATGTCGCTGACGGAGGTGGGCGCAATGTTCGGCCGCGATCGCACGACCGTGGCGCATGCCTGTCTCAGGGTCGAGTATCGTCGCGACAATCCAAGCTTCGATAGGGCGCTCGATATTCTCTGCTGGGCACTGCCGACGCTGGTGCTCCGCGCTCCCGTGCATGACCCGGCGAGCACGCCGGCTGGATTTGAGGATTACGAATGGCTTTGAGACAGTCCCGCCGACATGCGGCCACTCCCCGCGAAGAACCGGCGGCGCCGAAACGAAACATCGCCGAAAGCCCGCTCGCCTGGCTCGCGCGCCGCAAAGACAAGGACGGCCAGCCGATGCTTGCAGATGTTGAATTCGATGCCGGTGAAAAGCTTCGCGCTGACTTCTGGTTCGCTCAAATGACACCGCGCGTAACGGCGAATTGGTCTCTGCTTCTTTCGGGAGGCGGCGGCGGAAAGGGCGCGCCGGACATCGGCCCGGATGTTCGCGATTCCGTGGTTGCCGCGCAGGAGCGCGTAAAGAGGGCGCTGTCAGCCGTCGGCCCCGACCTCGCAGGAATCCTCATCGACGTCTGCTGTCATCTCAAAGGCCTGGAAGCCAGCGAGCGAGCAAGCGGTTGGCCGCAACGGTCCGGCAAGATCATCCTGCAGATCGCTCTGCGCCAGCTTGCGCGCCATTATGGCATGCTGCCGGCTGTGGTTCCCGCAAACAGCGAAAGGCCCGTGCATATCCGCCACTGGGGGACGAGCGATTTTCGGCCCCGTATCGACGCCGATCCGCTTTAAGACTGCGCCGCCAGCATGTCCGCGGCGTCGGACCGGATACGCTTCACCATCGACGCAAGGCCGTTGGAACGTTGCGGCGTCAGATGCTCCTTGAGGCCGAGGCTCGCAAAAATTCCTTCCGCATCCGTTTTCAGGATTTCATCGAGCGTCTTGCCTTCGTAGATGATGAAGAGCAGGGCGATCAGGCCCTGGACGATATGAGCGTCGCTCATGCCCTGCATATCGAGCGCGTCTTTCGCGCTCGGCTTTCCCGGATCTCCGAGACGGCGCGTTGCGAGCCACACCTGGCTCGCACAGCCGCGAACCTTGTTGGCGTCGGTCTGTAGCTCTTTCGGAAATGGCGGCAACGCGCGCCCGAGCTCGATCACATAGCGGTAGCGGTCTTCCCAATCATCGAGGAGCGCGAAGTCGGCGCGAATGTCGTCAAGAGTCATCTGGAAAGCCCGGCTTCGATCCGCGAGCACGGATCATTCACCCATACACATAGGTGCGGAAGCCGGGCGAGGGCAAGGCCGGCCGGGCCCTGCGGACGTCAGATACCGTTCCGGTTCGGCCGTTTGCCCTGCCAGTCCGGTGATTTGTCGAGAGGCGTCAGAGTGCCGCTGTCGCGCTCGAGGAGGGCCGGAGCAACCTGACCGACGCTCTTGCTGTCGTCGAGTTTCAGGCTTGCGGCATTCATGCCACCTGACCCTGCATAGTGCTCGCGGGCCATTTCGTAGGCGAGCTGCGCACCGAACTGCGCCTTGGCAACGAATTGGGTCCACAACTCTGCGCTTTTTGCACATACCGTAGTGTTCCGGTCGCAGAAGGTGACGACCCATTCGGCCGTCGCTCCGGCCCGCTCATAAAGATGCTGCTGCTGTTCCTTGTCGGACGGAAGCAGAGCGATCCCGATCGCGGCGACTGTGGCGATACGCAACAAACCCATAACACAAACCTTCGCGTCTCAGGGCCGGTCGTTCCGGCCCGGAAAGTGGTTGAGGTCTTTCCCTCATGCTCATCCATACCAGCCGCGCATCAAGGTTAAGCTAGCTTGTGCACTGCAATTTGACTTGGATTTGCTTCAAATTTTATGGGGTTTGAGGAAGGTCTTTGTCGACGGTTAAGGAGGTCTTAACGGCTCATCGCAATACTCGTGCCCGGGGTAACGAGGGAACGCCGCGGTATGACCGAGAGAGATCGCAAGCTCGCAGTCATCATATCGCTGTTGGCGACGACGAGCGTGGCGCTGAACATGTTCGTATTCCAGAACACGACCGGCAAAGGCGCCGCCATCGAGACGGGCGGCATTGCGCAGCGAACCGCGTGGGTCGACGGCCCCGGCATCGCCCTTGGGCCGACATCACCCGGACCGGGAGCTCCCCCGCAGCCCGCTGAAGGTGTGCCGCCGCCAGGACCCCTGACAGAGGGCGACGTTACCAGCAACAAGACCGAGGTGACGAAGGGCGTGCAGCGTGAGCTGAACAACATCAATTATGAGCCGGGTCCTGCCGACGGGATCCTCGGGCTGGTGACGCGTGCCGCCATCTTCGCCTACGAATACGACAATGGTCTCGTGTTGACC
>CAYYDL010000480.1:0-8400 GCA_964470545.1 uncultured Hyphomicrobium sp.
CAGCCTCGTGCGCCAACGGCACCGGTCCATGCCATTCGAAGAAGTTCATGCCGACGTCGAAATCGAGCGACCAGTCGGCCTGCGAAGTGATGACGCCCGCATCCATCCAAAGTTGATTGTCGCGCTGATCCTGGATCGAGAAGTCGCCTTGCACCTGACGGCCGATATATTCCATCGGCTCATAGGGCAATGTGCTTGCATCGCCGAACGTGAACGTCTGATCGATCTTGAGCGGCCGGTTGATCCAATGCCACTTCGAGCCGTCGCGCGTCAGCGTGAAAAGATCGGGGTAGTCGCGCGCCATCGACACCATGACGAGTTCGAGCATGTCCCACTGCGCCGTCATCATGTGCGGGAGAGCCTGACAGCGGCCCGGATCCTCCTGCAGGACCATGGCTCGGTCACGCATTTCCGAGACGAAGTGCTCGACGATGTCGAAGGGGAATTCGTAGACCGAACCCTTCGGGCCCGGTGTGTGGGGCTCGATGTTCACCGAATACATGTACTTGTCTTCGACGAACGGAAACGGAAACCGCCGGATGGCCGCGGGGCTGTTGGAAAAAGTGAAATCGTCTCGGAATGTCTCGTCTTTGAAAGTCAGTGCCATGCCGGGGTCTCCCGAAAGATCGAATGAAAGAGGTCGTTAAAGATCGAGCGTGATTGACCCCGACGGAATGCGGGACATGCAGATCATGATCTTCTTCCCGCTGACGCGCTCGGCCTCGGTCAGGAAGTGATCGTTGTGCTCGATGAACCCGTCGCACGCGACGACGCCCGTCTCGCATTGCCCACACGCGCCGCCGCGGCAGAGAAACGGCGCATCGACGCCATGTTCTTCGAGTGCTTCAAGGATGCTCTGATGACCTCGAACCGTGATCTCGCGGCCCGATTTTGCGAGCTTGACGACGAACGGTTTGCCCGGAGGCGGCGCGCTGAACTGCTCGGAATGCACGTTTTCGGCAGGCCAGCCGAGAAGCTCAGCAGTCTGCAAAGCCCAATCGATCATCGGCTTCGGACCGCAGACGTACATGTGCGTGCCGAGGCGCTGACTGCCGAGAACGCTTTCGAGAGGGATCATTTGCCCCTGGTCCTGCAGATAGACATTCACGCGCGAGCCGTATCGCGACTGGAGGTATTTGCAGTAGGCGCCCTCATCGAGCGAGCGCACACCATAGTGCAGCTCGAAATCGCAATGCAGGGCATCGAGCTCGTTCATCATCGACATGAACGGCGTGATGCCGATACCTCCGGCGACGAGGATGTGCTTTCTCGCAAGCTTGCACGGCGGAAAGAGATTGAGCGGTTCGCTGATCTCAAGCTCGGACCCGACCGAAACGGCGTCGTGCATGAATTTCGAGCCGCCGCGCGAGTCGTTTCCGCAATTCAGGACGCTGATCTGGTAGCTCGACGTGTCGGTCGGCGATCCCATCAGCGAATAGGGGTTGCGCATCAGCCGGTCGCCCGAATGCATGACGACCGAAATGTGCGAGCCGCCGGAGAATTCCGAAAGCGGCGCATTGTCGATATCGACGAGACGAAAGCGCTTGATGCGATTGGCGACCTGTTCGACCTCGGCGACGCGAACCCGGCGTAGGAGAGATCCGCTCATTGATAAAGTGCCTCCGTCTCTGGACTCTCGCCGGGGACCTCGGCATCGATGCAAACACCCTGGAACGCAGCAAGCCGCCGCGAATAGTGATCGCGCACCATGAGGGTTAGTCCGCAGTGCGAGCACGTGACAGGGTTTGTCGTCACGTTTTCGGTGAAGCCCTTGCAGTGGACGCATTGAACGCGGCGTTTGAGCGAGCCGCGATGCTCGGTCCGGATCGATAGATGATCGATCGAATAATCGGCAGCGGCCTGAACAACTGACCCGATGAGGGGCTCGGAGCCTGCCGCGTAAAGCCTGAGGCCCATGGGAGCATCTTCGAGAAGCCCACGCAGGCGCGCGATGCCCGTTTCGAGTGACGGCTGAAACTCAACGGTCGCCGGCGCCAGCGCCGCCTTCAGCGTTTGTGCGTCTTGGGTCGTCATCCCTTCGGAAACAATCACGGACGAGCGTTTGGCGAATGTGCCGTCGGCGCGCGAAAACAATTCGGTAACGGCCTCCGCACCCGCCTTGTCGCAGACGATGATATTGCTGCGGGCGTTGAGATCAGGGCTGAGACCTGGGTAGGTCGGTCGGCTTTTCATAGTGCTAATCGTCATCAAGGGCTCCTTAAATCCGGAGGGCGGGACGAGACACCGATCCTCGGGAAGGCATCAGAGCAGACCGGAGCGGCGGAGGAAACCGCCCCGGTCTGTATTTTCTCTACGCAGGAAGCTGGAAGAACCAATTCGAAAGAAGGACGACGGCGAAGCCTGCAACGAGCACGATGTAGGGCAGTGCGCCGGCCTTCTTTTTCTTGAAGTCGGCTTCGTGCAGTCCGAGGTCTTCGAGCATGTGGGCCGGGAAGACGCCCTTGTCCTGCACATAGTGCCGGAAGCAGAAGACCGGAATGATCAGCGCGGCCGTGAACAGTCCCGCCCAGAGAGCTGACGGGTTCCAGACCTTTGCGCCCGCGCCCATGAACACGGCGTTCACGAACGCGAAGACCGCTCCGATTCCGAGAACCCACGTCGGTGCGCGCCACGGACGCGGCACGTCGGCGTTATCGATGCGATGGAGCCAGCCCGAGTTGAGGTTCAGGAAGTTGAAGATGATGTAACCGCAGTTCGAGACGGCGAGGATAAAGAAGAAGCTCGTGGCGTCGGCACACGCAATCGCAAGCACCGCGAGGTTGATCACGAGATCGGTCCACATCGCGCGCGTCGGCGCGCCGTGCTCGTTGACGTGGCTGAGGTAGCGCGGAAGCCAGCCGTCACGCGAGCCCTGATAGAGCGTGCGTGAGGATCCCGCCATCGCCGTCATCAAGCAGAGCATCAGAGCAAGGATCATGAGCATGACGAGCAGGTTCGTGACGAACGCGCTGCCATGACCGACCATGTTCGCCATCGCCGCCGCAACGCCCGAACCATCGACGATCGAGGGTTCCAGCATCCCCTGCAGGCCGAGCACGCCCTGGAACGTGAACGGGACGAGGGTGAAGAGCACGAGGCAGAGCAGGCCCGAGTAGAAAATCGCCTTGAACGTGTCGCGGCCGGGATCGCGGAATTCGCTCGTATAGCACACCGCCGTTTCGAAACCGTACGTCGACCAGGCGGCGATGAACATCGCGCCGAGGATCAATGTCCACCCGCCGATGTTCCACGAGCCCATATCCGGCGCATAAGCGGCTTTTAAGGGTTCGAGGGGTGTGAAGTTCGACCATTCGATCTGACCGGTGATGATCGGAACGACGCCGACGATCAGCATCGGAATGATGACCGCGAGGCCAATGTACTTCTGCACGCTCGCTGTTCCGAGGATGCCGCGATGCTGAATGGCGAAGGTGATCAGCATCAGGACCGCGCCGATGAAGAACGCGGCATTGAATGAGAACGACACCGGACCGAGCGTGCCTTGGAACGCCGACCAGTTGCGAATGGCAGGCGTCAACGCCGCCACGGCGTCAGTTGAAAGAAGCGCAGCGACGGCGTCGGTGGCCGTCTTGCCATGGTTGGCTGCGAGCCACTCGGCAACCCGCGGAGAATCGACCGGGATAGAGCTTGCGTGCGCGCTAATCCAGGCCGCGACCTGCGGTGCGTCCGCAGGCGGGATCGGCGCGAGGGCGTTCAGGATATACGCGGCCGCGATCGAGCAGCCGAGCGACAGCACCGGCGACCAGGCGAACCAGTTGCACCAGACCGAGAGCGGCGCGATCAGCTTCGAATAACGGACCCAGGCGGCGGCGCCATAGACCGATGCACCGCCGGATTTGTTCGGGAAGAGACCGGCGATCTCCGCATAAGTGAAGGACTGGATGAAGCCCATGATCATCGACGCGAACCAGACGAGGAAGGCGACCTTTCCCGCTACGCCCGCGATACCGCCGATCGAAAAGAGCACGAGGGCAGGGACGCCGCTGGCGACCCAGAAGGCTCCGCGCCAGTCGATGGCACGGACGAGTTGACCGGACTGAGCACTCGGCCCGTCCGCAGTTATCGTTCCCGATTCTATGGTCATGATCGCTCCCGACTGAGGCCGTTCAGTAATAAAATTCGGGCTTCTTGCCGCTGTGTCCGGTCCGAAGGCCGAGACGCAGAAGCAAAAAAACCGAATGCTCGTGTCAGGCCCGCTCTGGTGCGAGGGAATAAACAGATCTCCCACGAACCAATTCAAACCAAAATTTACCGCAATTGCCCAACGACGGCCATGTTAGGGAAAGGTCAATTACTCGCAAGTCAAAAAAATCACCAACAAGAAACCGGATTTGACTATTTCGCAGACACGAAACGGGATTTTATCGTAGTTATTTGCGCTTATGGCGCCCAACGCAGTTGCGAGACTAAATTGGATATAATTGGTTTTATGTGGTTGTATTTTGGTCGGAGATGAGAGATTTCTTTTTCGAAAGAGAGAGATCCGGCCGTGACGTTCGCATTTGAGATCAGAGCTGCATCAGCAAACGCCGTCAAAACGTGGGTAGATGCAACGACTTGCGGCATCCGTGAAATGGCGCGAGCGCGAAAGCGCGATGCGGCCCGTAGCTGGCTCGATGCGGCCGCTGCGTCCCGTTCCGAAGAAGACTTCGATCCCATCGAAGCAGCAAGCCGGTCGAATGCCGGAATGGCCCACAGCCTTCTCCAAAACTGCACGGAAGCCGAGCATTGTCTTGCCGACGCCGAACGTGCTTGGCGGCGCGTTATCGACCAAATCGCTTTCCTTGAGATACCGATTGCCGGCGCAAGCTCGTCATTTCACTTTCGCCTCGCTGCAAACGGACCGGAAGCGTTGATCGAAACGCGTCGCCGCCGCTACCGCCAGGTTGCCGAAGCCGCACTCGCGATGACCCGGTTCAATCGTCTTTTCGCCGATTCCAAAAACCCGAAGTCAAACATCATCGCTGCGCGCGCTCGAGAACTGAAGCCCATACTTGCCGAAATCCTGGGACCGGCGTCCCCCGAGACTCGCTTGCTCTCCGCATCTTCAGAGCCGGTCGCTGCAACGTCAGTCTACGCGATTTACGCGGACAAACTGACGGACGTATCCGTGCGCACCCAGACATTCGCTGCGGCGCTTTCGGATCGTTGGGCGCGACTGGAGACTGCGATCACGCTCACCGCTTTGATGGCGCTTCCCGTAATCGTCGCGCGCGACGGAGCCAGCGAAAGTGCGGCGCGAGAGACCAACCATACCGACTGCAACCCGAGCCCAAATGATGTCTGAGACCTACGAATTGGAATCGCCGCCCTGGATCGACGATGTCTCTCGCCATCCGCTGGTCACGCCGCGCGTCAAGGAAATTGCGACGCGGCTCTTCGCCCGCCTCGCATCCGGAGAATTTCCGTTCGGCACGCGAATTCCGGCGGAACGCGATCTCGCTGACGAGTTTGGAGACAGCCGCGCAACCATCCGTCAGGCGCTGGAATTTCTGTCCATTTACGGCATCGTTTCACGCCGCCCCGGAAGCGGAACGTTCGTCTCCTATCAGCGCAGGCCCCGCACCAATGGGAACGCTGTGCAAGCCGCAACATCCTATCTCAGCGTCGATCAACTCGCAGAAACAGCGTCGCCGTTCGCGATGAACATCGCCGGTTCGATCCTGGCGCCAGAGATGACGCGGCTGGCGACGATCTATATGTCGACACGCGACATCGCCGATCTCCAAGCTCAGCTGACGCGCCTCGAAGCGATCGTCACGGAATCGGAGGCGTTCGCTGCGCTCGAAGAAGAATTCATGATGACGATTGCGCGCGGGACGCACAACTCGCTGATCGTTGCGATGTACGCCATTCTGCACGAGGTTCGCGGCCATCCGCAGTGGGCCGCTGCGCGCCGCCAGGCCCTGACGCCGGCGAAAATCAAAAGCATCCAGCTTCTGTTCCATTCGCTCTTTGACGCAATCGAGCGGCGCAACGTCGAGACGGCCGTCGAGATCATGAAGCTTTATATGGCGAACGCGCACGAGGAAATGATCTACGAATCCTGAACCGTCAGACGTTCCTGCGGCTCACTGGCTGCAAGATGCTCCCGCTGGTCCCACATCAGGTTCAGCGCGCGCATGTGCCTGAGAAGCGTCGTGCGATTTGTCGACCACCAGTCGGCGATGGATCCGAACTCCTGGATGCGCGCCTTACCGTTGACGATCGCAACGACCGGCCAGTCGCCGACCAGCGCATTATCGATGCCGAAGAGATCTTTCCCCCACCAGCGCGCTTCGCCGAACGCGTGCGGCCCGATACCGCCGACCTTCATCGCGGCAAGCACGGAAAAGGGTTCGAACGTGCGCGCGCGCTGCACCGCTGATTTCCAAAGCTCGAGCGTCGAGGCGTATTCCCATGACACCGCGCTCCACGTTCCAGGAAAGCGTCGGCAGAACTCGTCATAAAAGGCGCCGGGATTTTCGAAATTGATATGACCTTCATTGAGACGAGGGTCATCGAAGTCGGGAAACTGAAAGACGAAGCCTTCCATGAACTCCGGGCTCGTGCGGCGGATAAGCTCCTGATAGTTGTCGCACGTGCAGGAGAGCAGGCGTCCTTTGAAGCCGCGTTTGAAGGCTTCGATCGTCAGCGCATGAACGAACGGCTCATACGCCGTATCCCAGCAGAGAATGTCGGGATCTTGCGCCATCAGCTTTTCGACGATCGGGGCAAAATCGCTCGTGAAAGGTTCGAAAAGCTGCTCGGAGACCAACTCGATGCCTGCCGCTTCGAATGCGGCCCGATAGGTGGCAATTGACGGCAGCCCGAGAAGATCGCGCTGCGCGCAGAGCGCGGCGGTCTTGAGCGAAGGATTGGTTCGCTTCAACCACTCGACCCCGGTCACGTTATAGATCGGATGCACTTCGCTCGGCGCGACAAGCGTCGGCGCATCGGGAGATAAATCGCTCGGAAGCAGCGTCGCGACAAGCATCCGATGCTGCGCGACGAGCCTGCGAACCTCCGTCGTGAGATCGTTGCCGCCGATCATGAGAATGAGCTTCACGCCGTCTTCCATGATAAGCTTTTTCGCGCCCTGGAGCGCTCGGTCCGGCTGGTACATCGTGTCGAACTGAACGAGTTCGAGCATGTAGCGGCGGCTGCCGACCTTGAGGCCGCCCGACGCGTTGATGCGTTCGATCCAGATGAGGCTGCCGTTCATTCCTGGCAGGGCCCACGCTTTCAGCGGCCCGGTGAGGGGACCGAGAAGCCCAATCTTGAGAACTGTTGAAGAGCCCAGTCCGAAGTCTCTCATTGCGACTGCAAGAGCCGATACAACCGGGCTTCGAGGTCTAGCGGCCATGGACTGATTTTACCGGACCTGACGTTTGATGCGGCACTTGAACCGACATCTCGGCATTTTAAAACGCCTACGCACGATCGCGCGGCGCCTCGTTCTACGAAAGAGCCGAGGTAGGCTAAATGCCGGTGCACGTCTTGTCGATAGCGCCCGATCAGCGTGAGCACGCGGCCGACTGACGCCGAATTTCGCGGTCGCTAATGCGTTGCACCGGTCGTTGCAATTGCTGACGTTTCAAGGGTCGGCGGGGGCTGCTCGGAACGTTCTGTTGCAACTCGGACCTGCGATCCGCGCACGCGCGTCAGGAAGCGATCGAGGCTCGGACCCCAAATATCCCAGCCTTGGCGATCGTCCGCGATGGTGTGTCCGTCGCTGCCATAAGGCGGAAGAATGTGTTCCTCGACGAAACCGCCGCCGTCTGCCCACGAGTGCGCAAGCTCTTGCGCAAGGTCAGGACCGAAATAGCTGTCGTTCTTCGCGTAGAACCAGATCGTCGGCTCGCGCGCCTTCTCGCCATACCTGTGCACGGCGGACAAAAGATCGCCTTCGCCGCAGATCGCATTTGGTTGCCCATAGGCGTGGCCGCCGCGGCCGCCCGCGAAATTCACGATCGCTTGCACCTGCGGGAGATTGCGCGATGCGATCGCGAGCGACGCCCACCCACCCGTCGAGATTCCCGCAACGATGGTCTGGTTCGGCGCGATGAATGGTTGCGCCGTCATGTAGTTGATCGTCGCTGCAATGTCGTCGGCGGCGATGTTGCCGGATTTGAAGTGATCAGGATTGGCGCAGGTGCCGATGGCTTCCGATAGGCTGCCGCCCGTTGCGCCGTGTCCGCGACGCTGCGGAAGCACGACCGCATAACCCCGTTCGACGAACCATCGGGAGAGCCAATAGTACACCGGCATCGAGACGGCGAGACGCGTCGATTCATCAGTGCCGTGATTGATGACGACCAGCGGAAATTTTCTATCGGGCTCGCGTGGATCCTCTTCGGGCCGGAACAGCGTTGCGCGCAACGACCGGCCTTCTTCGCC
>CAYYDL010000481.1:0-2638 GCA_964470545.1 uncultured Hyphomicrobium sp.
TCCGGCGAATACGTTCGTCGCCTATCTGAAGAACGAACATCCGCAGGTCATGACCTATATCCTCTCCAGGCTCGACGCATCGACCGTCGGCAAGGTCGTTCCGCTGCTTCCGCCGGAGCTTCGCAACGATATTTTCTGCCGCATGATCTCCCCGCCGGTTATTCCGGAACTCGCGGTGCGTCTCGTGGAAGACGTGTTGCGCGACGAGCTGCTGAATGCCGCGGTTCGGCCGACGGCAAGCGATCACCATACGCGCATGGCTCAGATCATCAATGGTCTCGATCCTTCGGATGCCGACGACGTGATCCAGAAGCTTCTGGAATCGTCTCCGGACGAAGCCAAGATCATCAAGGGGATGCTCTTCTCCTTCAACGATCTGCCCAAACTTTCCCAGCGGGCGCGGGCGCTTCTTTTCGATAAGGTATCCACCGACGTCGTGGTGCTTGCGCTCAGAGGGGTCGATATGGAATTCCGCGACGTCGCGCTTTCATCGCTGGCCTCGCGCGCACGCCGTCTCGTCGAAAGCGAGCTGAGCAATCCTTCCAATGCGCCGGCGCGAGAGACCGCCAAGGCGCGCAAGCAGATCGCCGATCTCGTGCTTGAGATGGTCAGGCGCAACGAAATCACCATTTCATCTCCTGACGAACGCTCGGATACTCAGGAGGCATAAAATCCATGAGCGACGAGCAGGACCAGGAAAGCAAAACCGAAGAGCCGACCGAGAAAAAGCTTTTCGATGCGCTCGAGCGCGGCGATGTGCCGGTGTCTCGGGAGATTCCCATCCTGGCGTCGCTGCTCGCCATGCTCATCGTCTGCGCTTTCGTGCTGCCATCGCGGGCGCAGGGCCTGATCGTGATGCTTGTTCATTTCATGGACGATCCCGCAGGATGGACCTTTCAGCGCGGCGATGACGTCGTTGCCCTGGGCGGCGTGATCGCTCACGTCAGCGCCATGTTTCTCGTGCCTGTCGTTGCGATCATCATGGTTTTCGGCCTAACGGCATCGCTCGTACAGAACCCGCCCCGCATCGTCATGGACCGGATCGCTCCCGATCTGTCCAGGATTTCTCCGAGAAGGGGATTCTCGAGAATATTCGGTCCGAGGGGGTGGACGGAATTTTTCAAGAGCGTCTTCAAAATCCTCGCTGTCGGGGTTGTCACAACGATCGTTCTCGCGGGGCAAAAGCATCTTCTCGCGACGGCGATGTTTGCCGATGCCTCCGACCTGCCGCAACGCATTCTCAATCTTTGCGTCAAAGTTATCGCCGCGATTATCGTGGCGACCCTGGTTATCGCCTCGGCGGACCTGGTATGGGCGCGTATTTTGTGGCGGCGTGACCAGCGCATGAGCCGGCATGAGATCAAGGAGGAGCTTCGGCAGGTCGAGGGCGACCGGTTGATGAAGGCGCGCCTTCGCTCCATCCGGCTCGACCGCTCGCGCAAACGAATGCTGGCCGCCGTTCCCAAAGCCACCATGGTCATCGTCAATCCCACGCATTATGCGGTCGCCCTTCGATATGTTCGCGCCGAGGGCGGTGCGCCCATCGTCCTTGCCAAAGGCGTTGACCTGATCGCGCTCAAAATACGTGAGATCGCCGAAAGCACGTCTATTCCCATCGTGGAGGATAAGCCGCTCGCACGCTCGCTTTATGATGCGGTTGCAGTCGATAGCGCAATTCCTCCGGAATTCTATCGCGCGGTCGCAGAGATTGTGCATCTCATTCAGGACAGAAGAAGTTCCTGGCCTATCACCCGAAACAGGATGGCAACTTGACCGATATGACCTCGTTTCTTTCTTGCGATTCTCATGAGAAATTGATCGCCGATGCGATGGTCGATGTGGCCAGCGAATTGCGTCTCGCGGATGCCTGCGAACTGATCGTGATGATCAAGAGCGGTCACGCGGCGAATATCGCCGATCTCATCAATTCCTCGGCGGAATTGTTCTTCAAAAGCGGGACGCTGCGCTATGCCTTGTCCGCCGACTGCAATGTGCAATGGGATGCGACGCCCGAGATGCGGATCGACATGGAATTCCGCCATGCCATGGTCTGTGCGTTTTTCCGATTGGTCATCGGACGCAAGCGCGCCGGCGTCGAACTCGTCGATGTTCTGTTCGACGAATGCGATCTCGATCCCGCAGCCAAGAGCGAGCGGCTTTCCGCCGCAATAGCGGATGCCCGGATTTCCCTGCTCTGAGCCGCCACGCCGCGCTGCGCCGTCACGGATTGCGCGCCGGTGAAACAAGGCGTGGCGCAAGCCTCGGGCAAGCCCGGATGCCGATACTGGACGGGCGGCAATTGATGGAACATCCCGTGTCCGACATTTACGTCCTCCAACTTGCGTCACAAAACGCGCAGTGGCTGTCGCAACGCCAGGCGCTGATTGCCACCAACGTCGCGAACGCGAACACACCGGGATATCGTGCGAGGGATCTGCCGTCGTTTTCTTCCCTGATCGACAGGGGAGGGGTGACGATGGCCACGACGAACGGCGCCCACATGGCCCCGACCCAGGCGGCCTTCGAGGAGAGCCGGGAGGTGGAGTCCCAGCCGTGGGAGGAGACCCTGTCCGGCAATTCCGTGAATGTCGAGCAGCAGATGATCAATCTGGGCGACGTCAACCGATCGTATGCGCTG
>CAYYDL010000482.1:0-1859 GCA_964470545.1 uncultured Hyphomicrobium sp.
GTCAAGGCGAAAGAGCTGATGGCCGAGCCGACAATTCGCTTGCTGATCCTCGACGAACTCAACATCGCGCTCCGCTACGATTATCTGCCGCTTGATGATGTCATCAGCACGCTGCGCGATCGCCGGAGCGATCTCCATGTCGTCGTCACGGGCCGCAATGCAAAGCCCGAATTGATCGCCCTCGCGGACGGCGTCACCGAGATGGCCGCTGTGAAGCATCACTTCGCGGCGGGCATCAAGGCACAGGAAGGCATCGAATTCTGATGCCCGTGCGCGCGTTGATGTTCTCAGGCACCGGCTCCGACGTCGGCAAATCCTTGATCGTCGCCGGACTCTGCCGCCTCTTCGCCAATCGGGGCGTCCGCGTCGTGCCTTTCAAACCGCAAAACATGTCGAACAACGCAGCCGTCACGAACGACGGCGGTGAGATCGGTCGGGCGCAAGCGTTGCAGGCACGCGCCGCGCGCATCGAACCGTCAGTCCATATGAATCCCATCCTCCTGAAACCCGAAAGTGAGACCGGCGCCCAGATCATCGTGCAAGGCAAGATGCGCGGCTCCGCGAAAGCCCGCGATTTTCAATCTAAGAAAAGAGAGTTGCTTCCCGCCGTTCTCGAAAGCTTCGAGCACTTGAAAGCGAACGCCGACCTCGTCCTCGTCGAAGGAGCCGGCAGCGCGTCGGAGATCAATTTGCGCGCGAACGATATCGCTAACCTCGGCTTTTCCCGAGCCGCCAACGTTCCGGTCGTGCTCATCGGTGACATCGACCGTGGCGGCGTTATTGCCAGCGTTGTCGGCACCAAGCATGTCCTCGATACCGACGACGTCGCGATGATCCGGGGGTTCATCATCAACAAGATGCGCGGCGACCCGACAATTTTTGCCGATGGAATGACTGCGATTGCCGAGAAGACCGGCTGGGCGCCGCTCGGCCTCGTGCCGTTCTTTCCAGAGGCGCAGAAGCTTCCCGCAGAAGACGCCCTCGGACTCCGCGATTTGATGAAATCCTCAAAGCCGGAAGGGCAGACGAAACTGCGCATCGCCGTGCCGCTTCTTCCCCGCATCTCGAACTTCGACGATCTCGACCCGTTGCGCAACGAACCCGGCGTAACGGTGGAACTGATTGAGCCGGGCCGAACAATTCCAGCGCATACTGATCTCATCCTTCTGCCGGGCTCGAAAGCGACGATCGCCGATCTAGCGGCGTTGCGCTCCGAAGGCTGGGACATCGACCTGAAAGCGCACGTCCGTCGCGGCGGCCGGGTGCTTGGCCTTTGTGGCGGCTATCAGATGCTCGGAAGGCGCATTTCGGATCCGAACGGCGTCGAAGGCGCGCCGCGCACCGCCGATGGACTAGGCCTTCTCGATATCGAAACGGAATTCGGCACGGAAAAAACGCTTGAGCGCGTCTCTGGGACGCTTGCACATTCCGGCGCTCCGTTCGAGGGCTACGAAATGCACGTCGGCCGAACGATTGGACCCGACACATCGCGTCCCATGCTCACCCTTGCTGACGGCCGATCCGACGGCGCCACATCGCCGGACGGCAGAGTTGCCGGATGCTACGTACACGGTCTTTTTGCATCCGACGCCGCACGCAAGGCGTTCCTTGCGAGCCTCGGAACCGAAGGAGGCACTCTCAGCTACGAAGCTGAAATCGATGAGATCCTCGATCGCTTCGCCGAACACCTCGCCACGTATATCGCAATTGAAGACCTTCTCAGTCTGACAAAATGATTGCGACAAGCACAAGTGCGCCAACCATGATGCCCCAGGCCGTGGTTGTCAGCCGAAGCGCCGCGTGGATATCGTCCGCAGTGGCATCACGGCGGCCGTCGCCCATGTAGGCATCCTCCACGC
>CAYYDL010000483.1:0-2056 GCA_964470545.1 uncultured Hyphomicrobium sp.
TCGCCCGGCTCCAGAATCGGATCGAGGTCGGGATGGGCTGCAAGCACCGCCGGATTGGTCTCGATGACGACGCGTCCGGCAGCTTTGGCATGCTCGATATGGTCGATCGTCGAGGTGAGGAACTGCGCCGATATTGGTGCTTCCTTTCCTAGCGCACCGCTTGTCACTGCAGTGACCATCGCCTCCTGCAATTCGTTGGCCGCCCTTTGATAGGACGCTTCCTCGGCCTTGCGTGCGCTTTCGCGGGTAAAGACAGCACCGTAGGGATACGCGCCGCCGGTCAATCCACCGGCTCGGCGAATGAGTTCGGAAAGTCTTTCTCCGCGGAGAATGCCGAACGTACCGGGGAAGCGGAACTCACCCTTGGCCTCGACCGTCCCCACTTCTTGTCCTGAATAAAGGGGCTTGAAGGTGAGCATGTCCCCAGGGCTGATTTCCAGTGCCGGGGACTTTGTGAAATTGACGTGTTGATACTCCGGCTGTCCGGTCTTCAATGCATCGGCATAAGAAACGTATTCGATATCCGACCGATCACTTTCGTTGGTCAAACCGCCGGCGGCATCGACAAGGAGCTTGAGCGGCGTTCCCGCGACAATCGGATAGAGGCCGGGCCGATGCACTTCGCCATATACGGCCACAGTCTGGTCGAGCAGATACGGCAGTGCGCGCGGTGCATCCGTGAAGACTTTCGGGCAGCCCTGCGCTTCGGCGGTTTTTACCTTGAGCAGCTTTTCCGTCTGAGCTTGTATCTGCTGATGGTTAGTGGCCGAGCCGGAGCTCGACGGGGTGACGGCCTTGCTCGGCTGCATCCCATTTTCATTCCCCTGCCTCGCGGAGACGATCGACTGACCGTTGCTGGCCGTCGAATCGAGCGAAAGCTCTTTCAGGAAGCCCAGCGCCCGTTCGTGTCCGAAGCGCGTCGCGAGGGTGGGCAGTGCGGGGCAACCTTGCGAAGGGGCCTGGTCACCAGACAGCACGGCGCGGACTTCACGGGAACTGAGATAGGAAACATCGTTTCGACTGAAGATGATGACGAGATCGTCTCGCTTCAGCGGAATGTGCTGAGAGCCTTGCAAAGCGTCTCGCACGTTGAACGAAAACCAGCCCCGCACGCCGGTGTCAGCATCGGTTCTTTCGACCAGCCCGAGGGGTAGGTACGCTTCTTCATTGGTTTGCGAAGGGAGCACTTGCGCATCTTTGAGCAGGTCGCTCAGATCATTGTCGTGGGACCATTCGTAGGGGCCAGGATAGCGTACGAAGCCGATAACGCGGACATGGTTCTCCGGAGGCCCAGCAAGCTTCCGGATTTTGATGACGTCGCCATCCTGGACGCGCATCGCAAGATCCGTCGACTTCGATACGTCGATTTGAATCAGGGTTCTCTTCTGGTTTTGATCGTAGCGTTCGATCTGGACCGCGCGCGTGCTGGTCGAAGCTCTTATGCCGCCGGCCAGCTTCAGCGCCTGACTGACGCTGGTTTCGCCTTTCAGCTCGTAGATCGCCGGTCGTTTGACATCTCCATCGATCGATACCCGCTGTCCTACGGGAGGAACGAATATCACATCGCCCGGGAGCAGTCGTTCGTCACCGCTTGAATCGCCGTGCAGTAAGAGGTCGTAGAGGTCCAGCGTTCTGACAAGCTTTCCGTTGCGCTTGAGTTCCACGTCGCGCAGCGAGCCGATGAGGCTGATGCCTCCGCCGGCCAGCAAAGCGTTGGTAATGGTCGAAAGAGAGCTGACGGTGTACGAGCCCGGTTGATTGACATCGCCGAGCAGGAAGACCCGGATGGATCGTAGCTCGCCGATGGTGATGCTCGCCTGTACGCCAATCATCTCTTTGGCAATCCGCTCCTGCAGCATGGAGCGGACGTCGTCGAAGCGCTGACCGGCGACATTGATCGGCCCAAGCTTCGGGAAATCGATGCTGCCATCGCGGTTGACCACGAGGTTGTAGCTGGCGTTCGAATTGCCAAACAGTTGCACCTGGAGCACGTCGCCAGGGCCGACGACGTAATCCGCGGGGATTGGAATATCGGTGACGGGGGCGAAGGTGCTGG
>CAYYDL010000484.1:0-5769 GCA_964470545.1 uncultured Hyphomicrobium sp.
GTGCCTGCGCGCCCTGTGCGAGCACCGCGTCACGCGGCAGGGCGAGAAGCGCGCCAATCGCCGCCGCCATGGTCAAGGTGTTCCGGAACTTGGATTTGGTATTGAAACTCATGATTCGATCCCGAAAGTTTTGAACGATCGCGCACGGTGTCGTCGGCCGAGCGCCTGTGCGTTCAGGCCTGCCGTCTCGCGGTGCATTCAGGAAAAGTTGTCGACGTTGAGCCCCGGGAGCCAAGAATCGCGCTCAGGTTCGGAATCGAGCGATCCCTTCGCGTTTCTTTCCTCCGGACGATATCCGCAGGCCGCGACAACGAACGGGACGTGTTCGGCGTCGGGCTCCTCAATTCCGGTCCGGCCGGAAAACCATCCTGCAAAGCCTCGCAGGGCGGCGGCGGTCGTATCAGTGAAAGAGCTTTTCATGACGCGCGCGTTTCCTATATATGTACCGATCGGTACGGATATAGGGCGCAGCAAGGTGCTGTCAACTATTATTTGTACTGATGAGTACGAAAATGTATAGTGCTTCGATAAAGAAAAGGAAAGCCGGGAGAGAAGCGGTGCAAAGAGAAGCGGTACATAAGGGCCGCCCACGAGAGTTCGATATCGACAGCGCGCTCGAGAAGGCTCTGTACGTGTTTTGGCAGCACGGATACGAGGGTGCGTCGCTCACCGACTTGACCGAGGCTATGGGTATCAGCCGCCCAAGCCTTTATGCGGCCTTCGGAAATAAGGAAGAGCTGTTCCGCCGGGCGCTTGACCGCTACGCCCAAAAAGGTCCGGGTGCCATTCATGCCGAAGCCCTGGCTGAGCCAACCGCAAGGAAGGTGGTCGAGCACCTCCTGCGCTCGGTCGCTATGTCGCTCACCGATCCCTGCAATCCCGCTGGTTGTCTCGCCGTCCAAGGCGCCCTGACCTGCAGTTCGGCGGCGGAATCCATAAAGCAGGAGCTGTGCAAACGCCGCTCCGAAGGAGAAAAAAACCTTCGCCAGCGCTTCGAGCGCGCCAAAACCGAAGGCGATCTCGGGCCAAATGCCGATCCGGAGGCTCTCGCCCGATATGTCGTCACAATAACTCAGGGGATGTCCGTGCAGGCAGCCGGAGGCGCATCGCGATCTGATTTGCTGGCCGTTGCCGAAATGGCCTTGAAAGCGTGGCCCGGTTAGGCTGAACACACTCTCGACAAAAAACCTCACGAGTGGCGCTATAAGGCAAGCTCGCCGTTTTGCGGCCGGCGCCGGTCCAAAAAATAAAGCCCTTTGGAGTTTACGTATGGTCTTATGGTTCGCGACCGGCAATTCGAAACGCGCGACTTTGCTTTTCGCAATCTTGGCGCTTTTGCCGATCGTAGCCCCGGGTCAAGCACGTGCGGAGACTGCCGCGCCTGCGCCTTGCCCGAACGGAAACGCCGGGCTTGTTCTCCCGAAGGGGTTCTGCGCAACCATCTTTGCTGACAATGTCGGTGCACCGAGACATCTGGTTGTTGCGGCCGATGGCACGGTTTACATAAACAACCGCCGGCGCGGCGGCGGCGCGTCGCTCCTGGCGCTGAAGGACACGAAAGGCGCAGGACGCGCGGACGCGATGGAGATCTTCGGACCACCTGGCGGCAGCGGTACCGGAATCGGCATCTACAAGGATGGGCTTTACGTCGAGATCGGCGACGAGATTGTTCGCTATACTTTGAAGCCCGGTGATCTCGCGCCGAAGGGCGAGCCGGAAGCCGTCCTTTCGAAAATCCCGATAACGGGCGACCATACGGCGCGTCCGTTTGCGATAGATGCGAATGGCAACCTTTTCGTTGACATCGGCTCAGCAACGAATTCCTGCCAGCAGCGCAATCGCGCCAAGGAATCTCCCGGCGTCGATCCATGCGTCGAGCGCAAAACGCGCGGTGGCATTTGGCGTTATGATGCCAACAAGACGGGACAGGTTTTTTCCCCCGCCGAACGCTTCGCAACCGGGCTTCGCAACGCCGAAGGTATAGATTTCGACGCGGCCGGTCGCATTTTTGCGACCCAGCATGGGCGCGATCAACTCTATCAGAATTGGCCGAACCTCTATTCGTCGGAGCAGGGCTCAGAATTGCCCGCAGAGGAACTCGTCGAAGTGGTCGAGGGTGGCGACTATGGCTGGCCTTATTGCTACTATGATGGGCTGCAGAAAAAGCTTGTCCTGGCGCCGGAATATGGTGGAGACGGTAAGTCGGTGGGACGATGCGCCGACAAGCTCCCGCCGGTCGCGGCCTTTCCCGGTCACTGGGCACCGAACGATCTGAAGATCTACAGGGCTGAGCAATTTCCGGAATTCTATCGCGGCGGCGCCTTCATCGCCTTCCATGGTTCCTGGAACCGCACGGTCGGCGGCCAGCAGGGCTATAACGTGGTCTTCCAGCCGCTCAAGGACGGAAAAGCGTCCCGACCGTATACCATTTTTGCCGATGGCTTCCGAAAAGCAGGGGGAAGCGGCGCTGAGCACCGCCCGACAGGACTTGCGGTCGGACCGGACGGTGCGCTTTACGTTGCCGATGACGCCGGTGGTCGGATCTACCGGATCGTCTACAAGGGATAGCGTTTCAAAGACCGATCGCGAACGGGGCGCGGGGACTTGGCAGCAAAAGACATCGCGTTCCTGACCGGCGCATCAGGCTTCGTCGGCTCCGCGGTGACGCGGAAGCTCCTCGATGAGGGCTTCTCCGTGCGCGCGCTCGTTCGCGGAACGAGTAACCGCGCAAATCTTGAGGACATTGATCTCAAAATCGTCGAAGGCGACATCCGCGACGCCGCGACTGTCGAGACAGCGATGCGCGGCGCACGCTATGCCTTCCACGTCGCGGCGGACTATCGCTTATGGGCGCCAGACCCGCAGGAGATCATAAGAACGAACACCGATGGCACGCGCGCCGTCATGCGCGCAGCATTGAACGCCCGCGTCGAGCGTGTCGTCTATACGTCGAGCGTGGCGACCCTCCGGCTCGACGAGAATGGATTGCCGTCGGACGAAACGATGCCGCTCGCCGAAGAGAACGCGATCGGGGCCTACAAGAAGAGCAAGGTACTCGCCGAGCGCTTGGTCGAGCGCATGATCGTCGATGAAAAGCTTCCGGCGGTTATCGTTAATCCCTCCACGCCCATAGGTCCGCGCGATGTGCGGCCGACGCCGACCGGCCGCATCGTCGTGGAGGCTGCATCGGGGCGAATGCCGGCCTACGTCGAAACGGGATTGAACCTCGTGCACGTCGATGATGTTGCGGAAGGCCACGTTGCCGCCTTGAAGCGGGGGCGAATTGGCGAACGCTACATCCTGGGGGGCGAGGACATGGCACTTGGGCAAATGCTGACCGAGATCGCTTTTCTCGCGGGACGACGGCCGCCGACGATCAAGCTGCCGCGCGCCTTGATCTATCCTTTTGCCTATGGTGCGGAGATGATCGCCGGAGTGACGGGCCGCGAGCCGTTCGCCACCGTCGATGGATTGCGCATGGCGAAATATAAAATGTTTTTTTCGTCTGCGAAGGCCGAGCGCGAGCTTGGCTACCGCAGCCGCCCCGCCCGCGAAGCATTAGCCGAAGCATTCCGCTGGTTCCAAGGCGCGGGGTACATCAAGTGACCATGCTCGATTGGATTGCTGGGATTGGCCTCGCCGCGTGGCTCTATCTCCTGCTGCTCAATGGACGGTTCTGGCTCGGCAGCGACCGCGAGGAAACGGAACGCGACAAATACGGGGCGCCGAAATTCTGGCCACGCGTGACGGCAGTTATTCCCGCCCGCAACGAAGCTGATATGCTCCCAGCCTCACTAACTTCTCTCGCGCGACAGGACTATCCGGGCGAGTTCTCTATCATTCTGGTTGATGACCAGAGCACCGACGGCACCGCCGACGTCGCCCGCGCCATAGCTTCGGGCTCGAACCGCCAAGTCACGATCGTAAGCGGCGCAGCGCTTCCCTCGGGATGGACAGGAAAAGTCTGGGCCATGCGCCAGGGGATCGCGGCTGCGTCGTCTTCTGAGCCAAAGCCGGAATATTTGTTGTTGACCGATGCCGATATCGGTTACGAGCCCGACGTGTTGCGCTCGCTCGTCATCAGTGCCTGCGCAAAAGATCGTGCGATGACGTCCGTGATGGCCAAGCTGAAATGTGAAAGCCTTGCGGAGCGGTGCCTTGTTCCAGCATTTATCTTCTTTTTCCAAATGCTTTACCCATTCCCGGAGGTAAATCGCGCTGCAAGCCGCAAAGCTGCGGCAGCGGGCGGCTGCATGCTGGTCGATCGCAAGAGCCTCGAACGTGCGGGCGGTATCGCGGCGATCCGGAATGCGCTGATCGACGATTGCGCGCTGGGAAATCTGTTGAAAAAGCAGGGACCCATTTGGCTCGGACTTTCCAACCGCGTGATGAGCCTTCGCGCCTACCATGGGTTCGACGAGATTCGCCGAATGGTTGCGCGTTCCGCATACGCCCAATTGCGTTACTCGCCGATTTTGCTGCTTGGAACGATTATCGCCATGACGGGCATCTATATTGCACCGCCCGTTATAGCTGTATTTGCGGGCTTTCCGGCAAATGCGATCGCGGCTGCTGCCTACCTGTTGATGTTTATCGCATATCAGCCGACGTTGCGCTTTTACAACCGTTCGCCACTTTGGGGGTTTGCGCTACCACTTATCTCGATGGCCTATGTGGGTTTCACGCTAGATTCGGCGTATCAGCATCTGCGTGGTCGGGGCGGTCTTTGGAAAGGCCGCGTTCAAGCCGCGAAATAGGACGGCGATGACGGTCGATACGAAATACAAATCGGGCAAATCGGAGCGCGACGAGAATTTTCCCGTAGCGTCTCGCATTGTCGCCGCGCGCCATCGCGCACCGATCCTTGCCTTCTATCGCTTCGCGCGGGCGGCCGATGACGCTGCCGATCATCCAACACTCGATGCGCAATCGAAACTTTCGATCCTGGAAGCGCTTGAGGATACGCTTCTCGGCCGATCGGATGCGGCGTCGGACGCGTTGCCGCTCCGCGAGCAACTACGGCTCAGAAATCTCAGCGCGCAACATGCGCTCGATCTTCTGAAGGCTTTCCGGCAGGACGTCACAAAACACCGCTATGAAACGTGGGATGACCTTCTCGATTATTGCCGCTATTCCGCGATGCCCGTGGGTCGCTTCGTACTTGATGTTCACAGTGAAGATAGGTCCACCTGGGCGCCGTCGGATGCCTTATGCACGGCATTGCAGATCATCAATCATCTCCAGGACTGCGCAAAGGACTATCGGAATCTCGACCGCGTCTACATTCCGCTAAGCGATCTCTCGGCATCCGGCGCAAGCATTGACGATTTGGCGGAGCCACGGGCATCTCCTGCACTTCTTTCGTGCTTGCGATCCCTCGCCGCGAAGACGGAAACACTGCTGCCGGACGCTGCGATGTTGCCCCGGAGCGTCGTCGATCTGCGTCTCGCGATCGAAACGTCGGTGATTGTCGAACTCGCGCGCAAGCTCATCGCCATGTTGAAGGCGCACGACCCGCTGTCAGAGCGCGTCCATCTCTCGAAATTGCAGGCTGCGACAATCGCGGCACGGGCCACGGCAGGTACGCTCGCGCGGCGGGCGCTAACGCGTACCACCTTTACGAAGTCGACGGGGATGATGCCGCATGAGCGCTGAAGTCGAAACGTTGAGCGCCGAAGAAGCGCCTGCAGCCGCGAGTAGCTCGTTCTACGCTGCGATGCGCATGCTCCCACGCGAGCAGCGCGAAGCGATGTATCACGTGTATGCGTT
>CAYYDL010000485.1:0-2216 GCA_964470545.1 uncultured Hyphomicrobium sp.
TCGGGCCGGCGCGAGACCGAAATGGTGCGTTCGGTATAGGCCTTCTGCCGCAGAAGCGCTTCGTCACGGTCGGCGCGGTCGTTGGCGACATAGGCGAGACGCGCGACCGCGACCTGCGCGGAATCGAAGGCGAGCCCCGCCTGCTCGCGCGCGGCCTTGTAGATCGCGATGCGCTCGGCCAGCACCGCGGGGCCGGCATATTGATCGAGGATGAGATTGAAGCCGCGCTGCCCCGCACGCGCGATCGCCTGCGGACTGCCGGCCGCGACCCAGAGCGGCGGGTGCGGACGCTGCGCCGGCGGCGGCTCGACGATCGCATCATTGCAGCACCAGAAGCGGCCATGATGCGTGAAGCGCTCGCGCGCGGTCCAGGCGCGCAGCATCAGCGCGAGCGCTTCCTCGAAGCGCTCCTCCGCCTCGGCCTGCGGAATGGCGAAGCCGTTGAACTCGCTGTGGCGGTAGCCCTTGCCGATGCCGAGATCGAGCCTTCCGTTCGACAGCAGATCGAGGGTCGCGGCCTGTTCGGCGAGCAGCAGCGGATTGTACCAGCTCGGCACCATCACCGCGGTGCCGAGCCGGAGCGTCCTGGTGCGCATGGCGAGCGCCATCAAGAGCATCAAGGGCGCGGAGAGCTGGTTCCAGCCGGAGAAGTGATGCTCGACAACGAAATTGGAATAGAAACCGAGCGCCTCGGCTTCCACGCTGAAATCGAGGAAATCGAAATAGCCTTTGCCGGTCTCGGGACCGAAACCCTCGGCGTCGGCTTTGGGGGAGGTGAAGAGACCGAATTGCATCAGCAACCATAACACCCGACGAATAACGGTGCGAGCGACGAAATAGGGTGAACAGTTTAACCGAAATAGCTATTGTGGCCCTTATGAAGCGGAACAGCATTACGAAAGCGAAGAAGAGCTTCAGGAAGCTCATCGACCAAGTCAAAGCCGGACAGTCGGTCCTCATCACGGATCGCGGGAATCCGGTCGCGCGCCTGGAACCGGTCACCGGCGCAGCCGATATCGATGACACCGGCCGCTTGGTCCGTGACGGTGTTGTGCGGCCGAGCCGAGGACCAGGCTTGCCCAAGAGTTTCTTCATCGAACCGCCGCCGCGCGTCAAAGGCGGCGAGTCCATTGTCGACATTCTGATCGAGGAGCGGCGCGAGGGCCGATGACAATCTGTGATGCATCGGCGGTCGCCCCCTTGCTGGCCGCGCAGCGTCACACCCGAGCCCTCCAGTCCATCCTCGCGAAGGACTCGTCGATGGTGGTGTGGTGGTCAACGCCGGTCGAGTGCGTTTCGGCGCTGGCGCGGTTGGAGCGGGAGAGATCGCCAGGCTCACCTCTCAGCGAGTCATTCGGCCGATTGAGACAATTCGCGGCCAGTTGGCAGGAAAACGATCCGAGCGACGAGGTGCGGGAAACCGCTGTTCGTTTGCTGCGCGTTCATCCGCTGCGCGCGGGCGACGCGCTGCAGCTTGCGGCGGCCTTTGTCGCGGCGAGCGGACGGCCGTCTTCGCTGGAATTCGTCGTGCTCGACGAGCGCTTGGCAATCGCCGCGCAGAAGGAAGGCTTTTCGATTGTCGAGATCGCGGTTTGAGTGGGCTTGTGCAAAAAGGCTTTACTACTGAGAGGAGATGCAGCCATGGAAAACGCTGTCTCGGGTTTAGTTGTTTTAGTGGGCATTTTCATCGTCCTCTTTGTCATCGCTTTCTTTTGGGAACTTGGTCGGAGGACTTATTATTGGACGGCAGCTAAACTCTTCAGATGGAGCAAGGAGGAAAGGTTTCAGCGCGAAACGGCATGGCTGGATCGTGCCGCTGCCAACGCCCAGCGCCGAGCGGAAAAGGACGCAAGAGCTACAGCGGATACATACCGGCGCGGAACTGGGGTAACTATCGTTACCTTTGCAATCGCGGCCCTCGCGTTTCAAATCGGTCTGCCATGGTGGCATACCGGTGCAATCATATTAGCGACTTACATAGGCCTGACCATGGCAGCAGGACTCGCATTTGTATGGTCGCGCGACTGATCGTTTTGGCGGTATATCCGCGTTGTCCTCGAATGCGGACGCTAACACGGTAGAACGCCACGGCCGGGCCCACGTTCAAAACCTCGGAATATCCGGGAACGGCAATTTCCCGCCCGAAATATGCATGCGGCCCAATTCTGCGCAGCGGTGCAGCGTCGGGAACACCTTGCCCGGATTGAGCAACCCGC
>CAYYDL010000486.1:0-4791 GCA_964470545.1 uncultured Hyphomicrobium sp.
GCCACAAGAAGGGCGCCGCTGCCTACGACGAAGGCTGGATGGACGATCTCGTCATCCCGTGCGCCGGCGTCTACCGCGACAACAATCTGCGTCCCGACATCACCCTTGAAAAGCTCGCATCGCTGAAACCCGCATTCGAGAAATCGGAGCGCGGTACGATGACTGCCGGCAACTCGACGCCGTTGACGGACGGCGCCGCAAGCGTGCTGATTGCATCGGAAGAATGGGCCAAGCAGCGAAATCTGCCGGTGTTGGCTTATCTCACCTATGGCCAGCACATCGGCAACAACTTCGTCGGCGGCGAGGGCTTGCTGATGGCGCCGACGGTCGCGGTCTCGAAGATGCTCGACCGCGCCGGGCTCACGCTGCAGGATTTCGATTTCTACGAGATCCATGAGGCGTTCGCGGCGCAGGTCCTCTGCACCCTGAAGGCGTGGGAAGATCCGGAGTACTGCAAAAAGCACCTCGGCAAAGATGCGCCGCTGGGTTCGATTGATCGTTCGAAGCTCAATATAAAAGGGTCTTCGCTGGCATTCGGGCACCCGTTCGCGGCGACCGGTGCACGCATTTTCGCGAATATGGCGAAGCTCTTATCGACCAAAGGCGGCCGTGGGCTCATTTCCGTGTGCACGGCCGGCGGCATGGGAGTCGCCGCGATCATGGAATCCCCGCAGACAATCGAGGCACGCGTAGCGGCCTGAGGACTAGGCCCCAAGACTCGCGCCGGACGATGCGCTATGGACCTCCCTGCGATCAGCAGTGAGGGAAGGGTGCATGGGCGCGAAGAACGACAGGCAACTAGAAGCGGCGCGTTCTCTCGTCCGCGACCTCGCGGATCGGCTCAACGTCGATGGATGGGTGCGTCTATGGGACGGAACGCGCCTGCCGCTCGGCAACGCACCACAATCGAACTTTGAAATTTCGATCCGCGATCCGGGCGTCATCGGTGCCATTCTCAGGCGTCCGTCGCTCGATTCCATTATTCGGCAGTATGTCGAAAAGGGCATCGACTTTTCCGGAGGCACCCTCGTCGATTTCGGCAAGGGCCTTCAGGAGGGACGCAAATCGGTCAAGCTGAAGCCTGGCGAATTGGCACGCCTCTGCCTCAAGCTTGCCCCTTTCCTGTTCGCGAAACCGGCTGATGCCCGCGACGCCCACGGCTTTCAGGGCGAGATCACTGGCAAGAAGAGGAAGACCGAGGACAACAAGGCCTACATCCAATTCCATTACGACCTGTCGAACGATTTCTACGCGCTCTTTCTCGATCCCGAGATGGTCTATTCCTGCGCGTACTATACGGATTGGTCGAATGACATCGCTGAGGCCCAGCACGACAAACTGGAGATGATCTGTCGGAAACTCAGGCTTAAGCCCGGCGACCGGATGCTTGACATCGGCGCGGGGTGGGGCGGTCTTCTCTGCCACGCCGTGCAGAACTACGGCGTCACGGCCCATGGAGTCACGCTGTCGAAAGAGCAGCTTGCGTTTGCGCGCGACAAAGCCAAACGTCTCGGCATCGCTGATCGCGTCACGTTCGAATTGTCCGATTATTCGAAACTCGGCGGCACCTACGACAAGATCGCATCCATCGGTATGTACGAGCATATCGGCCTGAAGAACATTCCGGCGTACATGCGCAAGGTGCGCTCGTTGTTGACCGAGGACGGCCTGTTCCTCAACCACGCGATCTCGCGACGCGCGCCGAAACACAAGTCGCGCCTGATCAAGGGCCGGATGCGCCCTGAGAAGAGGGCCATCGCGAAATATATCTTTCCCGGCGGAGAGCTCGATGACATCGGCCATTCGATTGCAGCAATGGAGCGCGCGGGCTTCGAGGTGCACGACGTCGAAGGCTGGCGGCTGCATTATGCGCGCACGTGCCAGCTCTGGTGCGAACGCCTGACCGCGAACAAGGCGCAGGCGATTCAGTACGTCGGCGAAGAAAAATATCGGATCTGGGTGGCTTACCTCGCGGGCGTCAGCCTTGCGTTCTCGCGCGGCACGCTGCGGCTGTTTCAGACACTCGCATCGAAGTCAGCGATGCGAGCGGCCGTGCTTCCGCCGACCCGCGCCGATCTGTATCGCTAATCGCCGGCTCTCCACCACGAATGTCATTCTTGGGCTCGTCCCGAGAATCGGCCACCGTACGTAAGGCCGAACAGATGCTCGGCCTAAAGCCGAGGATGACATATACCCCGACGCTATGGCCGCGCAGGCAGCCATCCACGACTAGTCAACCGTATCACATGGCAGCATGAGGAGTATTGGGAGGGCCTAGATCTTCAGATACCGTCACGGCGACGGAGGTCGGCATCTGCGGCAAGGACCGGCCAGCGTTCTGTTGAAGTTTGTCATGGATTCCGGCCTGCGCCGGGATGACGTTCTCTGACGTGGATAGCTAACGTTCCCGATCCTTCAAATGCGCCTCGCAGCGCGCACGGATCTCGCTGAGTTCGCCGAGCGAATGCTCGATGTCCCGCCGCTTCGTTTCGAGATCGTCGATCGCGGCCGTCACCTTGTCGAGCAGGAGGCGCGTCTGCGCCAGTTGCCCCGGATCGGAATCGTAAAGCGAAAGGTATTCGCTGACGTCGTCCACGGTGAAGCCGAGATTGCGCCCCCGCAAAATCAGCATCAGCCGCGCGCGGTCACGCTTCGAATATCGTCGCGCGGTGCCGACGCGTTCGGGGGAGATCAAGCCGCGACTTTCGTAAAAGCGGATCGTCCGCGTCGTGATGCCGAATTCTTTCGCAAGCGCTGAAATCGAATACGTCGGCTCGCCCGGTGTTTCGCGATGCACCGCATCCGTGCGCGCGAGCGGGACCGACTTGGCTGTCATGCTGATTTGTCGCGCTGGGCTTCTTCGGCAACGAGTTCCTTCTTCGAAAGCTTCCCGATCATCGTTTTCGGCAAGCTGTCGCGGAATTCGATGGCCGCTGGCATTTCGATCCTGGATATTTTGGGCTCCAGGAATTTCAGGATTTCCGATGCTGTCGCCGTCATGCCGGTTTTCAATTTGATGAAGGCTTTCGGTGCCTCGCCGCGATAGCTGTCCGGAACGCCGATAACAGTCACCTCTTCGACGGCGGGGTGGGCATAGATCGCCTCCTCGATCCGCCGGGGATAGACATTGAAGCCCGAGCAGATGATCAGGTCCTTGATTCGGTCGACAATCGCGAAATACCCCCGCTCGTCCATGATGGCGACGTCGCCCGTGCGGAAAAATGCACCGACGAACTGCTTGTCGGTCTCGGCAGGCCGCTTCCAGTAGCCTTTCATGACCTGCGGCCCTTTGGCGCAAAGCTCGCCCCGTTCGCCCTGCGGCACTTCCTTTGTCGGGTCGTCGAGGTCGCGCAGCGAAATCACCGTCCCCGGGAGGGGGAGACCGATAGAGCCCGATACCGGCTCGCCTTCGAGCGGATTGGCGGTCAGCACCGGAGAAGTCTCCGATAGTCCGTATCCCTCGACCACCTTGGTCGCGCCGGCCATGGCCTCGAATTTGAGTTTCGTCTCGAGCGGCAGCGGAGCTCCGCCGGAGAGGCAGAATTTCAAGGACGACAGATCGTAGGATTTGATATCGCCGAAGTTCAGCATGGCCGTCAGGATCGTCGGCACGACCGGCATCATCGTCGGCTTTTCGCTGTTGATCAGCTGCAGAGCTTCGAGGAGCTGGAAGCGCGGCATCAGAACGATCTTGGCCGCGAGATCGACGCCGACCGTCATCACGACGGTCATGGCGAACACGTGAAAAAGCGGCAGGGCTCCCAGAATGCTCTCTTCGCCCGGTTTCAGCCCCACGGCCCAGGCGACGACCTGCTTCGTATTCGCGACGATATTGGCGTGCGTGAGCATCGCACCCTTAGGCGTGCCCGTTGTGCCGCCCGTATACTGCAGGACCGCGATATCGTTGTCAGGATCGATGGTAACCGGGGCGAAGTCCGAAGCAGAGCTGGTGGCGATATCCGTGCCGCTGATAACGCGCGCGGCGGCAGCCGACGCGGAAATGTTGGCGACGTCCTTTCGTTTGAAGATCCGGAAAAGCACGGATTTGAGCGGCGGAAGCACGCTCGCGAATGGGACGACGATGGAACGCGCAACGACGCCTGCGAGAAGCAGTGCCTCGATCTTGGTGAACAGAACCGCGAGATCATGCGTAATCATGATCTCTGTCTCGCTGTCCCTGGCCTGGAAAGTCAGTTCTTCGACAGTATACAGGGGATTGAAATTGACGACAGTTCCGCCGGCCTTGAGTATTGCAAAATAATAAACGATGAAGGTCGGGGTGTTCGGAAGAAAAAGCCCGACCTTCATGCCCGGTTTTACTCCGAGCCGTTGTAACCCTGCGGCAACACGGTCGACTTCTGCGGCGAGGGCCGCATAGCCGGTGAGGCGACCGAGGAAGCTAATCGCTGGGTTTTGCGGAAATTGCCGCGCCGCCTGCTCCAGAAGTTCCGGAATGGTCCCCCTGGGGATCGCCATTTGCCAGTCGACGCCTGCGGGGTATTGGTCGACCCAAGGCGGCGCGTTCTTGATCGGGGCGACTTCAGGCTGCATGGCTGTCCGGTATCTTGATTATGTTCGTCCGGATCGCGTTGACCTTCGCTAAGGATGTCGTAAACACACCATAACCAGCAACCGGGACGCTTGAATATTAGACAACTTTCGGCGCATCAAAGCTAGCGGGACCATCCACTTTGCGCACCGTCAGTTAGGGAAGCTGAAGCAGGATTGGCAGCGGCAAGATGAGCGCGACGGTCCGCACCTGGACTTCGCGGTTGTTTAAGGATAAGTGAC
>CAYYDL010000487.1:0-4546 GCA_964470545.1 uncultured Hyphomicrobium sp.
ATTCTCATTCTCGATGAGCCGACCAACCATCTCGATGTCGACAGCCGCGAAGCCTTGATTCACGCGCTGATGGACTACAACGGCGCCGTCATCCTGATCAGCCACGACAGGCATCTGATCGAGGCGACGGCGGACCGGCTCTGGCTCGTACGCAACGGCACGGTGAAACCCTACGACGGGGACATGGAAAGCTATCGCGCGCTGCTGCTCGAAGAGCGGGGTGCGCGCACTTCGGAGCGACGCGAGGATAACGGTGGCGAAGCGCGGGCTTCGCGTACCGACCAGCGCCGCGCCGCGGCCGAGCGGCGAGCCGAGCTTGCACCGTTGAAAAAGGCCATGCTCGCCGCCGAGAAGCAGGTCGAAAAATTGACCAAGGACATCGCGGCACTCGACGCGGTGCTTGGAGATTCAACGATCTACACCGCCGACCCGCAACGCGCGCAGGCCACCGCGCAACAGCGGGGACAGCTTGCGCGCGACCTTGCGGCGGCCGAAGATGCGTGGCTGGCGGCGACCGGAGCCTATGAGGAAGCGGCCGAGTCGGCGGATGCCTAGGCTGAACGGCTATTCCGCTCTCGAAAGTCGTGCGTTTTGAGAAGAATCAAGGCCGCAGTCCATTTCGCCGCTATCGTCCAATCTAGACGAAAAGCAATTCGGAACCCATTTGACCGTCGTAACGTTCAACGAACGCGCAGGCTGAGTGCTCCCCCAACCCCGCGTACTGCGCAGCGAGACACATCATGGACCAGAAATTCGTTTATCATCCCCTCAACCGCACGAACGCCCCCCGCGCACGTGTCGCGAGCGCGAAGTTGGTCGTTTCCGAATATCTCGCCTACGTCGCGATGCTCTCAGCAGGCATCGTCATTGCGATCATCACGTTTGCTTATGCGGCCAACATCACTGTGCATTGGCTGAACGTCATGAATGGCCCGGGGTTCTTCTCATCCGAGGCGCAGCCGATTTCACCGCCCGACGTAAAGCCATTCGCGCCAGCCAAAGTCGCGATGCTCTCCGCTCACTGATGTCTTGTTTCCTCCACGCCTCCCCGTGATCTCCTGGTCCTCGGGTTCCTCCCCGAGGATTTTTTTTGGAGCAGCCGTCACGAGATATGATGCGATGAGGAGATAACCCGGTGCCATCCTCGGGCTTGTCCCGAGGCTTTTTTGGGGGGCGACGCGCTTGCCTATTGCCCTCGAAATGTGAGGCGATTGGGACCAAGCGTTGTCACTCACAGTAACGTCATGCCGCCCGAGGTCGGCATCTACGACAAGCCTTCGTGAAATCGGTATTTGGCGGAGGTTGTCTATGGGCCGCGAGCATCGAGTTCTCGGCGCTTTGTCGTGGGTCCCGGCCTGCGCCGGGATGACGGTTGTTGGGCTATCGAGCGAGTCAGCTGCTGATTTTTGAGAAATCGGCGACTGTCAGAGTCGCGGCGCGGATTTCCGACAAGAGGCGCAGGCGGTTCTCGCGGATTTTCTTGTCCTCGGCGTTGACCAGGATTTTGTCGAAGAACGCATCGACGGGCGCGCGGAGTTCCGACAGCGCACGCATGGCACCGGCAAAGTTCTCAACCTGGATGGCCGCGACGGTATCCTGCTTCACCGCTTCTATCGCAGCGGCGAGTGCGATCTCTTCCTTCTCTTTCAGAAGTGCCAAGTCGTAAGGACCGGCGTAGGATTTTTTGTCCTTCTTCTCTTCGATCGAGAGGATGTTCGCGGCGCGCTTGACGCCTGCGAGCAGGTTCGTGCCGTCGTCGGTTTTCAGGAAGGCGTCGAGGGCTTCGACGCGTTTCACGATGAGCGCAAGATCATCCTGACCGCCTAGCGAGAAAATCGCGTCGATCAAGTCATGGCGCTTGCCCTGGTCTTTCAGGAAGACCTTCAGGCGGTCGGCGAAGAAGGCGATTAAATCGCTTTGCACGCTGTCGCCCGACTTGCCCATTTTCTTCGCGTGTTTCAGCAGCCCTTCGGCTTTTTGAATGTAAAGATTAAGCGGCACGCGCAGATCATTCTCCAGCACGATGCGGATGACGCCGAGCGCGGCGCGGCGGAGCTGGTACGGGTCGCCGGAGCCAGTGGGCTTTTCGCCGATGGCCCAGAAGCCAACGAGCGTGTCGAGCTTATCTGCCAGTGCGACAGCAACGGCGACAGCATCCCCTTGGTCCTCACGCGGGACGGTATCGGTCGGGCCCTTCGGCTTGTAGTGCAGTTCAAGGGCGCGGGCGATCTCGGGCTTCGTGCCGACGTGCTCGGCGTAGTAGCGACCCATCAAGCCTTGAAGCTCGGGGAATTCGCCGACCATTTCGGAGACGAGATCGGCCTTGCAGAGCCCGGCGGCGCGGCGCGCGTCCTGGGGATCGGCATCGCAAGCCCCAGCCAGCTCGAATGCCAACTGCTCGATGCGTTCGACGCGATCCTTCTGGCTGCCGAGCTTCTCGTGGAACGTGATGTTGGCGAGCTTTCCGGCCATCTCGCCCAACGGATGCTTCAAATCCTGTTCCCAGAAGAACTTTGCGTCCGAAAGCCGCGCGCGAATAACTTTCTCGTTTCCTGAAACGATCTGCGCGCCGCCATCCTTGGCGACGAGGTTCGCGACGAGCAGAAATTTGTTCGCGAGCTTCTTCGATTTCGGATCGCGCAGCGAGAAGCACTTCTGGTGCGTCTTCATCGATGTCGTCAGGACTTCCCCCGGGACTTCGAGAAACGCTTTTTCGAATGAGCCCATCAGCACGACGGGCCACTCGGTCAAACCGGCGTTCTCGGCCAGCAGCGCGTCGTCCTCGACGAGTTCGAGCTTGGCGCCTTTCGCGAGCGCATGGGCCTGCTCGGAAATTGTCGCGACGCGCTTCGCCGGATCGAGGATGACGTAATGCGTGGCGAGCTTTTCTTCATAGTCCGCGAAATTCCTGGCCTTGAACGGCCCCGGTCCCATGAAGCGATGACCGCGTGTCTCATGTCCCGACGGCAACCCGTTGATCTCGAACGGCACGACCTTGCCGCCAAGCAGGCAAAGCACCGAATGCAACGGCCGCACCCATTGAAACGGTGACGAGCCCCAGCGCATCGACTTGGGCCAGGGGAATTTGGTGGCGACTTCAGTGACTGTTTCCGCGACGATCTCAGGCGCGGCGCGGCCCGGCTTTTCGATTTTCGCGACGTAGTAGTCGCCTTTCTTCTCGTCCTTGACCACGGTGGCGTCTTTTAGCGACGAGAGCCCTGCAGACTTCAGAAAGCCCTGCACGGCCTGTTCAGGCGCGCCGACGCGTGGGCCCTTCCTCTCTTCGGAAATTGCGGGTGAGCCTTCCGGTACGCCCTCGATAACGAGCGTGAGCCTCCGCGGTGTCGAATAGGCTCGGGCTTCGCCGACGTCGAGACCACGAGATTTCAAGCCGTCGACGACGAGGCGTTTCAAATCTTCCGCTGCGCGCGTTTGCATACGCGCCGGAATCTCCTCCGACAGAAGCTCAAGTAGAAGTTCGGACATGCAGGATCGATCTCGCGAGAGTAGCCCTTTGCCAGTCATACAGGAAAAGAGCGAGGGTGAGGGGTGGAGAGATGCAGGGTGCTCCTTTCGGCCCCTCACCCGGAGCCTCTCCCCGCCGCGACGCGACGAGGAGAGAAATTGCGTTATGGGTTCGCAGGCGCCGGCGTTGCAGGCGTCGTCGAATTGTCGGGCTTGCTTTCAGGCGCGGGTGTCTCGGGTGCGGCCGGAGCCGGTTCCGTCGATGGCGCTGGCGTGGTTTCGGGCGCAGGCGTTGCAGGCGACATCGAGTCCGAGGCGGGCGGCGGCGACGCCGGGGCCGTTTCTGGTGCAGGCGTTGCAGGCGGCGTTGACTCCGCGGCTGGCGGGGTTGCTTCCGGTGCCGGTGTCGCAGGCGACATCGATTCCGATGCCGGCGGTGTTTGAGCCGGCGCTGCCGGCGTCTCGGCAGGAGCGGGTTCTTCGGCCTTCTTATGTTCCGGAATCATCCCGGCGGGAAGAGCCACACGCACCTTATGGCCGAACTCCTTCATGGCACCGGTCGTCTCAAGATAGCCAATGCCGACGGCGACGAGAGCGACGAAGAACGCGAAGATCCACGGCAGCCGCCGAAGAGCAAAGAAGCCGATAACGATCAGCGGCACGGCAGCCGCGATAATGCCGAGGGTCGTGTCGTTCATGCGCGTCCTCCCTTTGTCTTTAGCCACGCGCCGCAACAGGCTTTCGCAAGTTCCCGGACACGCAGGATGTAGCTCTGGCGCTCCGTGACGGAAATCACTCCCCGAGCGTCGAGCAGGTTAAAGATATGGCTCGCCTTGATGCACTGATCGTAGGCAGGGAGCGCGAGCAAGTGCTCCTCACCATTCTTGGCGCCAGCCTCGAGCAAGTCCATGCATTCCGCTTCTGCGTCCTTGAAATGCCGCAGCAGGACCTCAGTGTTGGCATGCTCGAAGTTGAAGCGAGAATACTCGCGCTCGGCCTGTAAGAAGACGTCGCCGTATGTCAGGCGTTTGTCATCGTCGCGACCGTTGAAGTTCAGATCGAAGACCCGGTCGACGCCTTG
>CAYYDL010000488.1:0-9324 GCA_964470545.1 uncultured Hyphomicrobium sp.
ATTTCGGCGATCCGTTCCGGGTCCGTCGCGGTTTCGGCTTCTGCCAGCAGGCTCGCCCGTTCCGAATCGGCCGAAAGCACCCAGTCGATCAATGTGTCGTCGCCGCCCGGCGCTTCCTGTGCCACATGGCCGAGGCGGGCGTTGCGGGGAATGGAAATCGAACCGTCATCCGGAGCGATCTCACCCTTGATCAGGCGCAGGAGCGTCGACTTTCCCGCTCCGTTGCGGCCGACCAGCCCGACCTTATGCCCGGACGGGATGGCAGCCGTCGCCTGATCCAGACTCGGCCGGCCCTCGATGCGATAGGTGAGATCGTTGATATGCAGCATGGCATGCCGATAGCCCGTCCGACCGTCGCTGTCACCGGGTCAGAGCGTAACGCCGAAGCGGGCCAGCAAAGCCGCCATCAGAAGATAGGCGGCGAACGTCAGCGCCGAAGCAATCAGGAGACTCGGCCAGAAGCCGAGGCCATGCGCGAGCAACATCGGCAGCGTCATGAACAGCACGAGCGACGGCAGAACATACCAGAAAATATTAATAGATAGGCTGGCGATCCGAGCTGTATCGCTCGTCTCGCCGTAGAGCCAGACGAAGGCGAGAAGCGACGTGAGCGGCAGGGAGGCGACGACACCGCCGATCATTGTCGAACGCTTCGAAATTTCCGAAATCGCGACGACCAGGACCGCGGTCACGAGAACCTTGATCCCCGCCTGAAGCATCTCAGCCCGAAACGACCGGTTTCAGCGTTTCATAAAGCAGCCTGTCTCGGACGGCTTTATCCTGCACGGCGAGATGCGCGATGAACCACTCCTGCACCATCTTGCACACCTGTTCGGGCTCGCGTTTTGCAAGCAGCTTTGGATTTGAGAAGACCTGGAGGTCTTCTTCCTTCCAACCGAGCTTGCCGAGTTCCTTGATCAGGATGTCGTAGTCGCTCTTGACCGCCGAGTCGTGTTTGACCGGGTTTTTGGAGCCTTCCGAAATGGCCTCGAAGATCGCGTCGGCCTGCGCGTTGAGTGCCGTTGCGGTTTCAGGATGCTCCATCATCTGAATGACGGCGGGGCTTGTCTCGCCCTTCGAGATGAAGCCGAAGCATGCGCTGACGCTCTGCGCCCGAAGCGCCTTCAGGTGATTGAGAAAGGCTTCCGCGATTGCCTGGAGCTTCTCCGAACTTGCGGCAAGCGCCTTGTCCGCATTCTGCCGCCGCAACGTAACGAGCCCTTCAGCCAGCAGCGTCGCCACATCGCTATCGGACTTCTTGTCCGCGATGAGCTTGTCCGCAGCCGTGATCTCGTTGGAATACCAATCCGGATATTCTCGTTTGATCAGGGCCCACACGGGAATCGTCTGCAGGCGGTGATCGAGCGGAGAGCCGTCGATCGACGGAGGGGAAGGGGTCGCCGGCGACTGCGGGTCAATGGCAGCGACCTGCGTCTGCGCGTCCTGCGTGCCGGGAGCCTGAGACGCGTCCGGTGTGGGCGTAGAAACCGATGAGGTTGTCGTATCCGCTGGTGGAGGAGACGGCGGCGGAAGCGATGACACCACACCGCTTTCCGAAGCCACACTCGGAGCCGCCGATGGTCCGCCAAGGCCGGAAGGCTGGTCGGCCTGCGACGAAGAATCGTTCCCTGGCTGCGCGCTAGCCGGTTGCGTCGTGGAAGCAGTCTGGGTCAATGCCGTTTCGGCGGAAGAAGAGGGATCGGCAGGTGCCGCGACGACCGGTGCATCTTCGGCGCTTGTCCCGCCGGACGTGCCCGACACCATGTCCATAATCACGTCGCGATAGCTCGTGACCGCGAAGGCGCCGCCGCCGATGAGCGTAATGGCAACGCTTGCAAGAGCCAGCCGCTTGACGAGGTTTCGCTCCGTCCGTGGACTGACTTCCGAATTGAAATCGGGCTCCCGCGGATCGTGCTGGATCGAACCCGGCGAATAGGCCGCACGCTGATGCTGCGCGCCCGTAGCCTCGGCACCATTCGCTACCTGGCTTGCGTCGTGGCCTAGCGCTTCGAATGCCGTCGGAAATACGTTGGGCGCCGATTGCCATTCCGGCATTCCAGGCCGCCAGATGAGATCGCTGAGGCGAAGATAATTGTGCGCGACGAATGTCCGCATTTCGACATCGGTAAGCGGCCCATGCTGCTTGCCGTCGCGGGCGATATACCACTGAATGTCGTTGGCCTGTCCCGTCGTCATCATCGCTTCTTCGCACACGTAGGCACTAGTGCCTGCCCCCTTGGCCGTGCGCTTCGCGCCAGCCCACACTGTTCATATGCAGTTGCGCGCGTCAATCGGGCGATTATGCGGTTAAAATGCAATTTCGCGTGTGACGTGCAACCGGATCTTCGAAACGCTTGGCCTGACGCTTGCTGGCGGCGTTTCGCATCGTTATAAGCCCGCGGAACCCGCATAAAATCCGCAAAGCGAGACAGACTTATGGCCATCGAACGCACGTTTTCAATCATCAAGCCAGACGCGACCCGCCGCAATCTTACCGGCAAGATCAACGCCGTGATCGAAGACGCCGGTCTGCGCATCGTGGCTCAGAAGCGCGTGCGCTGGACCCGGGCCCAGGCCGAGAAATTCTATGAAGAACACAAGGCGCGGCCATTTTACGGCGAACTCGTCGATTTCATGACGTCGGGCCCGATCGTACTCCAGGTCCTCGAAGGGGAAAATGCCATCGCGAAATATCGTGAGGTGATGGGCGCGACCGATCCCAAGGAAGCGGCGGAAGGAACGATCCGCAAGCTTTTTGCGGAATCGAAGGGTGCGAATTCGACCCACGGTTCCGACAGCCCTGCGGCTGCCGAACGCGAGATCGCCCTGAATTTCCGCCTCGATGAGATCGTCGGCTAAGCGGCGAGCGCAACGCAGAATTATAAGATTTAGAATCCCGGAGGCGGGCGATGATTTCACCCTCATATGCGCGCACGATGGCCCGCTACAACGCGTGGCAGAATGCGAACATATATGGGGCAAGCGCCCGTCTCACAGATGCCCAGCGGAAAGAGGATCGCGGCGCATTTTTCCGCTCGATCCATGCAACGCTGAACCATATTCTGTGGGCTGATCAGATGTGGCTGATGCGGTTCGGCGCGGCGCCTGCGCCCGTCAAACGCTCGCTTACGGACGGTTTGAATCTCTTCGGCGATTGGGAGGCGCTCGCAGCGGAGCGTCGCCGTTTCGACGATGTGATCCAGGACTGGGCAGACCGTATGGAGCCATCCGTCCTGGAGGGCGATCTGAAGTGGCTGTCGGGTGCCACCGGACGCGACATGACGAGCCCGAAGGCGCTCATCGTAGCCCATATCTTCAATCATCAGACCCACCATCGCGGCCAGGTTCACGCGATGCTGACGGGTTTCGGCATCAAGCCGGATATGACCGACCTGCCCTTTGGCCCCGACCTCTATGCGGTCTGAGGCGGCAGCCCGCGCCTTGCGCCGAGTTCTCGCGCGAACGCCGCTTCATTGAGTGCGCCCTCGGATTTCGCGATGACGATCGTCGCAACGCCATTTCCGATAAGATTGGTGAGCGCGCGTGCTTCCGACATGAACCTGTCAATGCCCAGGATAAGTGCCAGGGACGCGACCGGGATGTGCGAGGTCGATCCGAGCGTTGCGGCGAGCGTAACGAAACCCGATCCCGTAACGCCCGCGGCGCCTTTCGACGTCACGAGCAAGACGCCGAGGATCGCAATCTGATGCCAAAGGGTCAGGTCGGTGTTGGTCGCCTGCGCGAGAAAAAGCGCAGCCATTGTGAGATAGATGCAGGTCCCGTCGAGATTGAAGGAATATCCGGTCGGCACGACGAGACCGACGACGCTTTCCTCGCAGCCGAGCTTTTCGAGCTTGGCGATGATCCGCGGCAAAACGCTTTCCGAAGACGACGTCCCAAGCACGATCAAAAGCTCGTCCTTGATGTAGGCGACGAATTTCAGGATCGAAAATCCTGAGAGGCGCGCGATAAGTCCGAGGATACCGAAGACGAAGATCAGGCACGTTAGGTAAAACGCGAACATCAGAAACGCGAGGCTCGAAAGCTTCCCGACGCCGTATTTGCCGATCGTGAAGGCCATGGCGCCGAAGGCGCCGATGGGCGCGAGCCTCATGACGAATCCAACGATCCTGAAAAGCACTTCGCTCGTCTGCTCGACGAGGATCAGCACCGGCTTGCCGCGTTCGCCCGACGATTGCAGGGCAAAGGCGAAGAGCAGCGAGATGAACAGGATCTGGAGGATGTTGCCTTCGGAAAATGGGCTGAAGAACGTGTTCGGAATGATATTGAGAATGGCAGCGACGAGAGAATCATCCTTCGACGCCGCCACATAACCGGCGACCGCCTTCGTATCGAGGGACGTCAGGTCGACGTTCATTCCCGCTCCAGGGCGCAAGATGTTCGCGATGATCAGGCCGACGGCGAGCGCCAAAGTCGTGACGATCTCGAAGTAGATGAGCGCCTTGACGCCGACTCTGCCGACCTTTTTGAGGTCGCCCATCGATGCGATGCCGTGCACGACCGTCACGAAAATGATCGGCGCGATCAGCATCTTGATCAATTTGATGAAACCGTCGCCGAGCGGCTTCATCGCCTCCCCGGTATTGGGATAGAAATGGCCAAGAAGGATGCCGACTGCGATGGCGGAGAGAACCTGAACGTAAAGGAGCGCATAGACGGGGCGGGCTTTCGGGCCGTCGGCCGCCACTTCCTGACGTGCATCCATCCTAGATCTGCCCCCGCCCGATTGTCGGAAAGAGCAGACTTCTAATGCCGTTCGTCACGCCACGATAGCGGGCGGCTCCAGTTTCCTTAGTGAAGAAAAATTCCGAAATCGCCGCGAGGGCCACGACGAAATACGTGGGAGGCCCTCGGGCGCTTTGTCAGGCCGACTGCAGACGCTGGAGGTCGCGCATCCGCGAACTGGCCGGCAGGCGGCGCTTAGGCGGCCGCGACCCAGCTTCCGGCGACAAATCCGAATGCGACGGCATCCGGGTTGCGCCGCGCTGTTTCAATCAATTTTTCTGGTGCCTCGACATCGAAAGAGCCCGACGCATGCTTTTCTTTGACTTTGCGCGGTTTCGCGCCCGTCAACAGGAATACGGGCTTGCCGAGTACGACTGTTCTCACAGACTCCATGGTGAGGGTCTCCTGGAGTTGGAACGTTCTGGAGTGTCCACGGGGGGAAGTGACACTCGGAGAGTCCTATTAATTCCTTAACGTGCTGCGAATATGACAGCCTTGGCAAGCCCTGAATACCCGCCACTCTCGCATATGCGAGGCTCTGTACAACTCTGATTTGAGCTTTCCCGAGTATTTTGCGGGCGTAAATACGGGTACCGCAGCGCGATATTCCCTGTGGAAAACTTTGCGAACAACATTCACCAATCGCCGAATCAAATTGGGTTTCGCGATGTTACTGCAGCTCAAGAAGATGAAATCGGCCTAAAAAGAAATGGCCGTAGGATTTCACCCCGGCCATTCCGCGTCCCAAACAGTGGAAGCCGTCAACTCAACTCGTGGATCTTGAATTTCAGGCCGCCTTTCGGCGTCAGCGTCACGGTCGCGTTGAGCCCCGCCGGATTCTTGCCGACGTATTCCGGACGGAAGCGGCGCAGAAGACGCGACAGCGCCAGCGTATTCTCGACTTGGCTCATCGCGCCGCCGATGCACGAGCGCTTGCCGGCACCGAACGGCAGATAGCTATACTTCACCTGCTTCTTGGCGTTGCCGGCCATCCAGCGCTCGGGCTGGAAGGATTCGGGCTCGGACCAGAATTTCGGATTGTGGTGCGCGCCGTAACTGAAGATCGAAACGCGGTCGCCCGGGTTGATCTTCACGCCGCCGATTTCGTCTTCGGCCGCTGCGATGCGGATGAGGCTCCAGACCGGCGGATAAATGCGCATCGTCTCCTGGATGACGGCGCGCGTATAGGCAAGGCCGGAATAATCGGCTGCCGTCGGCTCACGGTCGCCGTAGACTTGCTCGCCTTCGCGACGGATGCGTTCGGCCATCTCTGGACGCCGCGACGTTTCGTAAAGCGCCCACGCCAGCGTCAAAGCCGTCGTCTCGGTGCCGGCCCACAGATACTGCTTCAGTTCGTCGATCGCCTGCTGCTGGTCAAATTCCGGAACAGACGGATCGGCAACCGTCTCCTGAATCATCTTGAGCAGCGTGCGTTCGCGCATCTCGCGCGGATCGGCACCCATCACGGCCGGAGGCACGCTCGCCCACACTTCCATTGCCTTCGCCGGATCTTCGTCCGTCATCTCGAAGACTTCACCAGCCTGCTTGCGCAGGCGGATGTCGCGATGGTTCATGACGTCGGTATAGGTCTTCACGCACTTGAACACGACGTGCGGATTGAACGGCATATCGCGGTCGAACAGCGCCTTGCAGATCATGTCCGCGGCGAGCGTCCACGTCTGCTCGACCATCTCGACCGTTTCGCCGGTTTTGGCGAGATCAGCCCACAGCGCCATCTTAGTGTCGATCGCGCGCAGGAAGTAAGGGATGTATTCGGCGAACATATCGGGGTGGAACGCGGGCTGCTGGGGCATCCGGATCTTCTGCCAGAGCGCGCCGTCGTTCGTGATCATCGACTTACCGAAGATCGGCTTCAGGCCGTCGAAATATTTGATGTAGTTGTCGGCCTTGGTCACGAGCACGTGCTTGAAATATTCGGGCTCGGAAATCAGCACGACACGTTGGTTTGCCATGTTGACCGGAAGCACCGGGCCATAACGGTCCATCATCTGCATGAGGATCCGCATCGGGTTGTCCGGATCGCCGCGAAGTAGAGGCGTCAGGTTGAACCAGATGCTCGACTCTTCGCCGAGGCCCAAAGTGTGGCTGGGGGTCGTTTCCATAGGCAATTCTCCATTCCGGACCAGAGGAGCGGTGCACATGCTCGCCATGTTGGCGTCTCGTGAACATCGAGAGGCTGCGCGCTGCACTTCAGGCCGCCGGATATCCCTCTCCGGAAGTCATAGAATTACCATGCTTTGGGGGGTGGCTGTCCATGCGACGGCCGGCGCAAGGTAACCAGCGAATAACGCTGTGGATCAGATCATCGGTGAGAACAGCACCACAGTTTCACTAACTTCCTGAGAAACAAAGACTTTTTCTCCGTCGCAACGCGCCTGCCCTGCGGCGACAAGTCTTAATGCGGCCGGGTAAACCCGGTGTTCCGCTTCGAGGATACGTGCCGCCAGTGTCTCTGGAGTATCACTCCCGAGAACCGGGACCGCGGCTTGCGCGATGATGGGCCCGTCGTCCATCTCCGGACGAACGAAATGAACCGTGCAGCCGGCGATCTTGACGCCCGCGGCGATCGCCTGCTCGTGTGTATGGAGTCCCTTGAAACTCGGTAGCAGCGATGGATGGATGTTGATCATTCGATCGCGCCAGTGCTCGACGAAGTCCGGCGTCATCAGCCGCATGAAACCGGCAAGCGCGACGAGTTCGACATGATGCGCGTCGAGTTCCGACTGTAATGCCCGTTCGAAGTCCGCACGCGTCGCGTAATCCTTGTGATCGATCACCGCCGCCGGTAGCCCCTGTTCCACCGCCCACGCGATCCCTGCTGCATCCGGGCGGTTGGAGACGACGACTGCGATCTCTGCCGGGTAGTCGGCCGCGCGCGCCGCCACGACGAGCGAACGCATGTTCGAGCCGCGGCCAGAGATCAGAATGGCGGTGCGTACTTTCCGAGTCATGGCCGGGTCTCTAGCAGAGCCGCGTGCGATGCGCGAGGGCATCTGTCACTGAGGCCCGACGGCCACGAGAGACCATGCTTCGTTAGCCATTCCCGTGGACCTTTGTTGCAGCTGGGTTTCACCTACCGCATTGTGACGGGGATCGGGGGCCACGATCGCAGGACATCGCGACGGATACGTCTGCGGCGCTGCCGCGGGGCGAACCCGCCAACTGCGGAATCGGATGGCAATGGTACGCCGCATTTCAATTCTGACTGTCGGGACCCTCGGCGATGTGGGGCCGGCCGTTGCCTTGGGTCTAGCGCTGCAGGAAGCAGGCTATCAGGTCAGCGTCGCCGCTCCTGAAGATTTCCTCGACTTCGTCCAGAGCCATGGTCTCGAAGCGCGCCGTCTCGGTTCCGACTTTTCGAAATTCATGAAAGAGGGCGAAATGGCCGAGGTGGCCGGCGCCCACACGCTCGTCACGGTCAAGAAATGGTTGCGGCCTGGCGCCGACATGCGCGCGCTCTTCGAGGGCATCCTTCGCGACGCGGTCACGGCCTCGGCCGATGCCGACGCAATACTCTTTCACCCTGTCATATCGGTGGCGGGCGAAATCGCGGAGGCAAAGAAAATACCCGCGATCATGATCGGCCTCGGATCGGTCTCGCCATCGGCGGAAAATCTCTTATCCGTCATTCCCGGAACGGGAATCCCCGCCTGGAATCGCCATGGCTACAAGACGCTCGCCTTGCAACGCTTGGCCTATTCCAAAGTCATTGCTGAAATCCGCAAGTCGCTAGGGCTCTCCCGTTCATTCTGGCTCAAGCATCCGCATCGCGTGAACGGCAAGCGCGCGCCGGTCCTCTATCCCGTGAGCCCCGTCCTCCAGCCGCGCCCCAATACGGAAGGCGATGAGATTTATTTTACAGGTTACTGGTTCCGCGACGAAGCACCCGCGTGGCGGCCTGCGGGCAAGCTTGCCGACTTCCTCGCGGCTGGCCCGCGTCCGATCTACATCGGCTTCGGCAGTATGCCGGCTCTCGGCCTTGAACGTTCGGAGATGATACTGCGTGCCTGCGAAGCGGCGGGCCAGCGAGCGATACTCGGAAAGGGGCGCGGGGAATTCGATCAACTTCCGCTCTCGGAAAATTTCTATCTGATCGATCACTTCGTTCCGCACGACAAGCTGTTCCGCGAGGTCCGCGCCATCGTTCATCACGGCGGCCTCGGGACGACGTCGTCAGCGTTGCGAGCCGGGCGTCCGAGCTTCGTCGGCCCCTTTATGATGGATCAGAAATATTGGGGCCGCCGTGTTTTCCAGCTTGGCGCCGGCCCGGATCAGCTTCCGATCCAGGATTGGACCCTGGACGCGCTGACCGATCGCATTCGCGATCTCGCAACGAATCCGGCCTACGAAGTGAGAGCGGCTGAAATTGGCCGCATCATGCAGCAGGAAAACGGGACCGCCCGCGCCGTCGAGATCATTGGGCAGCTCACCGGCGGTCCCTCTACCGCGGCTGAACCTTCTGCCGCTGCCGCAGGCGTCGCCGCCTGATCCGTCTCCTGACAACACCGCTGAACTTCGTTTTGACAGCCGGTGCCTCGACATCGTCGGTCAACACGG
>CAYYDL010000489.1:0-5363 GCA_964470545.1 uncultured Hyphomicrobium sp.
CAGCCATCGGTGCCGCCCGCGAAATCGCGTTCTTTCCGCCAGTCACGGGAGGCTAATTCCGTGGTCGTCCGTGTTTCGAGTGCTGATTTCGATGTTTCCGCGGAGATGGCAACCCTCGCCGGGGACGATACAGGCATTGGCGGCATGGTTCTGTTCGTCGGCAAAGTGCGCGGAGAAGTCAACGGCGCGCCGCTTGTCTCGTTGACGCTTGAGCACTACCCGGAAATGACTGAAGCCGAGCTGGAACGAATCGAAGCGGAGGCCCGGAACCGCTTCTCGCTTTCTGCGTCACTCATCATTCATCGTGTTGGCGAGTTGAAGCCCGGTGACAATATCGTGCTGGTCATCGCATGTGCGTCACACCGGCAGGATGCTTTTGCGGGCGCCGAGTTCCTAATGGACTACCTCAAGACGCGCGCGCCCTTCTGGAAAAAGGAAACGTTGGCCGACGGCAGCTCACGCTGGGTCGATGCGCGCGAAAGCGATGAAGAGGCTGCCTTGGCATGGGTTTCGACGGCCCCTTAGGCGTCGAAATTTTCCAATCGCCCCTCAGACCCTCGATGGTGCTTAACGAGCGGTTAACCGCCTGAGCCGATAACGTTAATTCTCGTGCCACTCTGACCGCCAAAACGCCATCTTCCGTAGGCACACAGAACTGTCTGTGGCGCACGGGGTTGGGCGGGCGCGCCTTGGGGGAATGAACGGATGCGTAGTCTGGCTCGACGCGCAGTTTGCGGCGTCTTCGCGGCAGTTCTCGCCGCCGCCGCGATGTGCTCGGCCTATGCCGATGAATTACAGGTCACCGCGACGGCAGCGACCGCTGTGCCTGCGCCCGTTCCAGCACACCGCGTCACCGGAACCCGATTTGTCATGGGCCTCGACAGCAAGGTCGATTATCAGATCTTCGCTCTTTCAAACCCGAACAGAGTCATCATCGAACTGCCGGAGGTCAACGTTCGTCTCCCGGCGCTCGACGGAAACGCGCCGGTCGGTCTCGTCAAGAATGTGCGTGCTGGCCTCGCCGCCGCGGGCAAGATGCGCGTCGTGATCGACGTTACGCAGCCGGTGATCGTCGAGAACGCAAAGCTCATCGCAGACAGGACCAACAAGTACCGGCTGTCTTTGGCGATCTTGCCTGCAAGCCTGGCTCTGCCGGGCCAGCATAAGAGCATCGTATCGAAGGCTGGGCTATCGTCCGCCGCGTTGCAGCCGCCTCTTCCGCGACTGGCCGAAAGCCCGAAGGAACGGGCGGCCCGAACATTCAGGCCGATCATCGTGCTCGACCCCGGCCACGGCGGCTATGACTCGGGCGCCGAGAAGAACGGAACGGTCGAGAAGAACGTCGTGCTCGCCTTCGGACTCGTCCTGCGCGATCTCCTAGAGAAGACCGGCCGCTACAAGGTCCTGATGACACGCAGCGACGACACGTTCATTCCGCTGGATGAGCGCACGCGGTTTGCCGAGCGAAACCGGGCCAACCTCTTCATCGCAATCCATGCCGACTATTCTGATGAAGGCGCACGTGCACGAGGCGCTACAATCTATTCGCTTCGCGACGGAGTCGCAAAATCGCTCGAGCGGTCGGCTAAGGGCACCATCTCGCGCAACATCCTGACGGAAGATGAGATCGACACCGTCAAAAGCGTCCATGGCGACGTCAACACCGTGAAGAATATCTTGGCAGACTTGGCTGATCGAGACGTCGAACTCACGCATGAGCGCACGGGCATGTTCGCCAAATCCGTCATCGAGAACATGGGTGAGAGCACGCCGCTCCGGAATGAGCCCGAGCAACAGGCAGCTTTCCGCGTCCTGAAGACTGCACAATTCCCATCAGTGCTGATCGAACTCGCCTACGTCACGAATCCGAAGGATGCGCATAATCTCAAATCGGATGAGTGGCGCGAGAAGGTCGCCCAGTCGATCGTCGCTGCAATCGATAACTACTTCTCCCGCGACATAGCAAGATTGCCTATGTAGTGAGTGCTTCCGGCCGGCTCTGCGAAGCGGACTCGGAAGCGCAAAAAAGGCCGGCTCGTCGAAGCCGGCCTTGATATCGCAGTGTGGCCGGAGATCGTCGCACCGATCCCCCGCATTGCATCAGTTATCTCCTACATGGAGGATGCTTGCGGTGTTGTCGCCAGAGCAGAATCAACCAACGTTTTCTCGACATATCGCGCGAACGGAAGGTATCGCCTGATCGGAGAAAATCGGTTGGCCGGTGACAGCGCTTCTGCATGAGGCACTCCATCTTCCAGGTGACCGCCAACTCGTTCAATCGAACGAGTTCTTCGATATCGAGACAACGCACGCAGTCTCCCAGCACACGGGCTCACTGGTCGGCGCGCTAACGTTCCGGGTTCGATATCGAAGGGGCGGGGAGGGTTGGACAGAGACGCGAAGCCGTTGAGCCTGGGCAAGAGAGACGCTCCCTCGGGCAGCCCTGTCCATCGCTGCCACGCGCCGCTCGAAGCCATCTGCCGGTCCATTCGGAACCGGTCCAGAGAAGAAAAGGGCATCGACCCTTGTGTCTCGCTCTGACGCTCGCACAATGTTGTATGAACAGACACTGCCGGTCCGCCCAACAACGCTTCACACTTCGTAGGCTAAGCGATTCGCGTGACGATTCGTGAGATCAGCAACATAGCGAGCCGGAACGATGAGTCGGACGCGTCTGCCCTCGGCACACACTTCCGTCGGCGACTGGCCAGCCCGGTCGCCATCAATTTCGATCGGCGCTGCGGTGTGGCGGCCGATGTGTGCCACTCTGACCGGGAGGACATGAACTCCAGATGGGCGCGTCTCCGGCCGCGCCAACCAGCCAAACGCCAGCGAAAGAATGTTCGCCGCTGTCTTTATGCGCGTATCCGCCTCCATGACCACTGCCATCAAGCGATCGCGTCCGACCCCGGCGTCCGGCGCCAATTCGAAGATGCTGGCATAGCGAGTTGCGAAAGACAGGATCGCCCAGCTCGCATCGAACGCTTTGCCGTCTATTTCGATATCGAACCGTCGCGGCCCTTCCACCAAGGTCCTGAGAACGGGAAAGACGTAAGCTCCACGCCCGAGAGCACGTTTCGTCGGATAGCTGAGCCTCGATATCACCCGGGCGTCGAATCCGGCCCCCACCATCAGGAAGAACGGCTTGCCGTTGACGAGACCGCCGCGGACATCGACTTCCTTGCCCGACTGCAAGACTGCAGCAACCTCTCTTGCCCTCTTGCGCAACCCGATCTCGTTCGCGAGTACGTTGCCGGTTCCGAGCGGGATGACGCCGACCGGCAGAGCCGTCCCGGCAGCGCCCGTCGCGACGGCTCGGAATGTGCCATCGCCGCCGGCGGCAATGACGGCGTCGCAAATGTTTCGTTGAGCGAGCGCCGCGACGCGCTCGGCGGCTTCCGCTGCGGTCCTGGCCGGAAGCTGGAAGATTTCCGCATTGTCAGCCCGCAAGGCGCCGATGACGCCGTCGAGAAGTCTCGGAAGCGCAACGCCCGCTGTCGCATTGAAGACGAGTGCAAACCGGCGGCGCATTGCGGTTTCGGAAACCCCATAAGACAATGGCGGCGCCGAGTGGCGCCGCCAGAATGGCTCATCGGAAACCCCGTATGCGGCGTAATGGCCGCCGTCAAGAGTTGAGACGGTAACGCCCCGCTTAGCGGTGGCCGGCAGCCTCCAGGGCAGCCGCAGGCGCCTCAGCCTGCCTCGCCCTCGCCGTCACCGCCTTCTGGACCTTCTCGAAGGCTCTGACCTCGATCTGCCGGATGCGTTCGCGGCTGACACCGAACTCTTCCGACAATTCTTCAAGGGTCGCGGGCTCTTCGGCCAATCGCCGAGCCTCGAAAACGCGGCGTTCTCGTTCGTTGAGGACCGCCATCGCGGACGATAGGTACGACCTGCGCCGCTCCAATTCTTCGTCCTCGACAAGCCGATCTTCTTGCGACGGCGTATCGTCGACTAGCCAATCCTGCCATTCGCCGGATTCGGCTTCAGCGCGGATGGGCGCATTGAGCGACGCGTCACCGCCGAGCCGCCGGTTCATGTTGACGACGTCTTCTTCCGGAACCCCGAGCTTGGTTGCAATCGTCTTCACATGCTCGGGCCGCAGATCGCCCTCGTCGAGTGCCTGCAACTGGCTCTTGGCGCGCCGCAGATTAAAGAAGAGCTTCTTCTGCGCCGCCGTGGTGCCCATCTTCACAAGGCTCCACGAGCGAAGGATGTACTCTTGAATCGACGCGCGAATCCACCACATCGCATAAGTAGCAAGGCGGAAGCCTTTATCCGGATCGAAGCGTTTTACGGCCTGCATCAGGCCAACGTTGCCTTCGGATATCACCTCGCCGATCGGCAGACCGTAACCGCGATAGCCCATCGCGATGCGTGCGACGAGACGCAGATGTGACGTGACGAGCTTTTCGGCTGCGTCGGCGTCCTGGTGTTCCTGCCAGCGCTTCGCGAGCATGAATTCCTCGTCCGGCGCGAGCATCGGGAATTTGCGGATTTCTTCCAAATACCGCGTCAGGCCGAGCGATCCGCCGGCCAGTGTCGGAAGTCCTTTTGCCATTGCCCTCTGCCGGAACCTTAGCCCGTTGCCCGGTACGGTCCCGCGCTCCCTTCATACTGCTGGAGTCGCGGTACGCTCCCCCAACGTCGAGTGTTACATAGTAGTAGAATTCAAAATTTCATCAGCGGTTCCTGTCACTTCGGCTTGAATGCTCCGTGACGAGATCCCAGGTGTATGAGCTTCATCAATTTTATCAACGCCGCCTTGGGTGTTTATCCGTCGGCAGTCTTGGCTTAGGCCGCAGAGCCTCTCCAAGACGTTCTAGGTCCGGGGGCAATTTGCTGTAAAAACTCAGCTTTTTACCCGTAATCGGATGCTCGAACGCGAGTCGCTCGGCGTGTAAGGCTTGTCGGACCAATGCAGCTGCCGCGTCTTTCGCATTCGCACGCACTGAAGCAAGCCGCGTCTTGAACCCAGCGCCGTACGTGGGATCCCCGACCACGGGATGGCCGATATGCGCCAGATGCACGCGTATTTGATGGGTCCGGCCCGTCTCCAGAGCGAGACGCAGCAGTGAAATGTCGCCGGCGGGCGTTTCCCCTGCAAACAGGTCGAGCACTTCATAGTGCGTCTTGGCTTCCCGTCCCTCCTCTCCGCGCATGACGGCGATTTTCAGACGGTTCGCCCGGCTTCGGCCGAGGCGGGCCTCGATAACCCCGACAGGTCTCGGGAGCCTTCCCCACACAAAGGCCAGGTAACTGCGGTGCAACCGACCGTCCCGCCCGTGGCTCTTGAACTGAGCCGCGAGGCCCTGGTGCGCCGCATCCGATTTGGCGATGACAAGAAGCCCAGAAGTGTCCTT
>CAYYDL010000490.1:0-1623 GCA_964470545.1 uncultured Hyphomicrobium sp.
CGCCATGCAGTAGCCGCCGATGCCAAAAAAAACGCCCTGTCCGAGACTCAGGATCCCGCCATACCCCCAGCAGATCACGAGACCCAGCGCGACGAATGAATACGTCAGATATTTCGCCACCAGGTTGAGGCGGAAATTGTCAAGCGTCATCGGCAGAACGACAACCAGAAGCAGCGCCAGAATGGCGAGTCCCATCAATTCGGAGCGACTGAAAAAGCGAGGATTGGCGTTCATGATCGTGTTCTCTCGCACTTGGTTCGGAAATCAGCGGCCAACTATTTGCGCACCTTGACGGCGAAGAGCCCTTGTGGCCGCAGCATCAGGATGATGACGACCGCGAGGAGCGTCATGACCTGAGCCATTGACCCTGAGGTGAAGAATTCCAGCGTCGAGCGTGCCTGCGAGATCGTAAAGGCGGATGCGATCGTGCCGAGCAGGCTCGTTGCACCTCCGAACACCACGACGAGGAACGTATCGACGATATAAAGCTGTCCTGAGGTCGGCCCCGTTGAGCCGATCATCGTAAAGGCGCTGCCGGCGATACCGGCGATGCCGCAGCCAAGCCCGAACGTATAGCGATCGACCTTTTCGGTGTTGATTCCGATGGCGCTCGCCATGACGCGGTTCTGCATACCGGCGCGAACCTGCCGGCCCCAGCTCGAGTAATAGAGAATATAAGCGACGATCAACGTAATGATGACTGTAATCGCCATCACCAACATACCGTTGATCGGAATTTGGATGGTGTCGCTGACCTGCCACGACCCCATCATCCAGTCGGGGAGATCAACGCCGACTTCACGGCCCCCGAACACTGAGCGGTACACCTGTTGTAGAATGAGGCTCAATCCCCATGTGGCCAGTAGCGTGTCGAGAGGCCGCTTGTAGAGATGTCGTATAAGCGCCCATTCGACCACCATCCCGAGCGCACCGGACGCCAGGAATGCCAAAATCATCGCCAAAAAGAAATATCCGCCGAAGAACGCGGGCAGATGCGCCTTGAAGAACTCGGAAGTCATCCACGTCACGTAGGCGCCGAGAATCATGAACTCGCCGTGCGCCATGTTGATGACGCCCATTTGCCCGAAGATGATTGCGAGGCCCAGCGCCATGAGCACGAAGACCGAAAAAAGGATCAATCCCGCGAAGCCCTGCATCACGAAGATCGAGCCGAGATCGCTAAACGAGTAATCGCCGAACATTGCGTTCGCTCCGGAGCATCGGACGTAGAGAGCTTCGCGCCGGGTAATGCAAAGCGGCGCGAAGCGGTGAGGCAATGCGGGCCGAGGCCCGCGAAGGGCGTTACTGGTAGCCCTTCGGGAACGGGTTGGGCTCGATCAGGTCGGGCGTCTCGTAGACCACGTCGAATTGGCCATCGACGCGGGCTCGACCGATGCGTGAGCGGCTCCAGAGATGATGGTTTTGATGGATCTTCACGTAGCCTTCGGGCGCACCTTTGAATTCGATGCCCGGCGAAGCCGCCGCGATCTTATCGACATCAAACGACTGCGCCTTCTCCGCCGTGAGCTTCCAAAGGTTCGGGCCAAGGTAGGCAGCCTGGGTAACGTCGCCGATCACCGTCTTGTCGCCCCACATCTTGTGGAAGGCGGCGACGAACTTCTC
>CAYYDL010000491.1:0-1629 GCA_964470545.1 uncultured Hyphomicrobium sp.
TAAAGAAAATACACGAGCTGCAAGCTCAGGAGGACACGAGCTCCGTCACGTCGGTCGCAGGGCTATTTCAATTTCAGCATCGCAAAAACCCCGAGACCGACATCAAAATATCGGAGCTGAGACACGACGCCGAAAGCGTAAACGACATGCTGCGTTCGGGGGGATGCAAAACCATCGACATCGATCGAGAGATTCGAAAAACATCGACCCGATAAGAACCAGAAATTTTACTTTCCCCCGCCCGACGTCCCACCGGATGAGCCGCTCATTCCCGCTCCTGAAGTTCCCGCGCTTGCTCCGCTGGACGACGGTGCTCCGCGCAAAATCGTATTGTAGGACGTGCCCGCAGATCTCGGATGCAACGCGTTGGCATCTGGATTTTGCCTGACTGCGGCGCTCGTTCCGTCATCGATCTGAAGTCGGTTCGGACTGGGGGCAGCAGGATCGATCCGGTTCATCTCGACCGGCCCAGACGGACTGCCCGGCGCTTCTGTCGTAGGCTGCTTGTCCACATTTCCAGAGGTGTTGGGATCGTTGGCATTCTGCTGCGTAACACTTTGCTGAATTCGCAGACTCTCGGGGAGGGCGCTGCCGGTTCCACTATCCTGCGCGAACGCTGAACCCAGCGGCGCAACGATTACTGACACAACCACCGCGAAAAGGAATTTCATTTGTCCAACCCTTTTTCGGACAAACGTTTTTGCGTCGGCGAGAGTTCCAGACGCGAAAAAGGCCCCGGATCTGGGGCCTTCCTGCCGATACTACTTCGACATATCGGTATCGCCGGGCTTCTTGTTCGATGGCCCGTTGGTACTGTCCTGCGCCCCCTTGACGCCTGTCGCATCTTGCGACGGCGACATGCCTTGCTCGCCCGTGCTCGCGCCGCTGCTGCTCGAGGCACCGTTCGGAGTCAGCGCTGGACCATTCTTGTTGCCCGGAGCGCCTTTGACACCAGGCCCGGAACTCGTGGCCGAACTCGGCTGGTTGGTACTGGAATTGGTATTGGAATAGTCAGCGGCGATCGCTGGCGTAATGCCCATCAGCGCCCCGACGGTGCACGCGGTTATCAGTGTTTTCATGGCGTTTCCATCCTTTTTAGTTCTTGCTTACCGACGGAGAACGCGTGCGAAGATCGGGACGTTCCTTTTAACCGGTCACGTTTTCCGGCTCGGCGCAGCACGCTTCAAGCGAAGGAGGCCGCGGTATAGGAACCAGATCGCGAAGAAAGGTGAAAACAACAGCAGCAGTGTGAGATCGGAAGTTAGACCAATCCCACGACGCAGCGCATTGAGCTTCGTCGGCAGCGGCGGCTCGATGAATTCGCCCGGAATATAGATTCTTGTATTCAAATCTTTCGGCGGAGAGAGCCTCCGCACCTGACGCGGTGCCCATACCCGTCGCCGGAAATCCTCGATCCGGCGCTGACGATTGAACCCTTGGCGAGCCAACAACCTCGATTGCCGCATCATAGACCCTCATACTCGCACAAAAACGCCCACGGCGACTGAGCGTTCCCACGTCAAACGACGACGCAGCGTCTCAGATGACAGCGGCCAAAAGTCGATGAGGCGGTTTACAATACGATGTTCGTTTCTGCGCCGTCTATGCGCGCTTGACCACGGAACGGCC
>CAYYDL010000492.1:0-4246 GCA_964470545.1 uncultured Hyphomicrobium sp.
GCCGACCTCGCCGAAGATACGGGACGAGATCTCGCCGCTTGGATGACGGCAATCACCGAGAGCGGCCATACCGAGCGCAACGAGATCATCGATTGGCTTCGCCACCAGGGTTTTCAGTTTTCCTGGGCATCCTGGCTCGAACGCATTCATCACAACGGCGGTCGCTTGATTTATGCCAACGGCCCGCCCAATCAGACCCGCACACCGACTCGTCAAAATTTCGCTCGAGACGCGAGCGACATACCGCCCTCCCGCGAACGGCCGAAGTCGCAGCCGACAGCAGCGACGGCTGGCGACATCCAGACGCTCTTGAAGGAAGCCAAAGGCCTGCGCCCGCTCGCCGAACATATCCTGCGTGAGATCGGCCGCGCCGTGCCGGGGACCGAATTCGCGGTAGCCGGGCCGGTCGTCACGATGTCAGCGCCAAAGCCCTTTGCCGCGCTCCACCCAGCGCCCAAAAAGCTTCGCCTCTATGCGAACTTCGGCCCCGCGGGCGCCAGTCGGAGCAGGACGGCCGAAGCAATAAACAAAGGCGCACCGCCATTTGCCGAGATGCTCGTCCTCGACGACGCCCGCAGTATCGATGAGGACTTCCGCCGGCTGATCCGCGCGGCTGCAGCGCGATAACTTTGCGCTAACGTGCTTCCGCCATAGATTGCATGCACCACGATCCGTCGGCACCATTGATTTGCCGGAATTTTCATCGCCATTGTCGCGCCGGAGGCGCCCATGTCGGTTGAGCGAAGGTCCAGAGCGACCCGGTCCCTTGCAATAGTCGTGATGCTTGGCCTTTCAAGCGACGCCCACGCACAGGCCGCAAAGCGCGACGCCATCGCCGATTGGCTGAAGACGATCGAAGGCAAAACCGCCTCGGACAGCGTTACCAGCCCTCTCGATCCAACCAAACGGCCCGCCAAACCGAGCGCCGACGAGAAAGCCGCAAAGGCCGCGGTCTCCGACCCACGCGACGGCGATCCGCAATACGAACAGGCCAAGGCGTTGATGGCCGCGATCGACTCGATCCTGCGCGACGCCGCTGATACACGCGCGGGCGAAAACAAACTTCCAAGTCGAGACGACTACATCATCCCGCCTTTCTGGAAAGAGACTCGCGAGGATCGCAACGCCAAGGTTCGCACGCTTCTCGATGCAGCGCTTGCCGTCGTGACCAATTCGCCGGTCGTCGAAGTCCAGAAGCGTGTCGAGATGCTTCGCCACAACATCCGCGAGCTTGAGGACGCCAACGTCAAACTCAAGGAAAAGCAACTCGTCGCCCCGAAAGATGCGACCTTCGGCGGAATCCTGACCGACACCGTTTCCTCGCTTGGCGATCAGATCAACGAGAACAACAAGAAGATCGACGCCAACCGCACAGAAATTAAAACGTCCAAGGCGGAGATCGCCGCATCCCTGAAAGCAGCTGGCGTCGAACTCTCCCCCGAGCAGGTCGATCTTCTCCTGGATAGCGTTCTGTCGGGAGACCTCGTCCGTCTCGTCGCCGTGTTCAACGCCGCGAAGCTGATCGACGGCCAACTCGCTAAGCTCATCGGCTCGACCGGCGACAACATGGAAGCGGCTCGCCGATATTTCGCGATGCATGCGGCACTCTTCGCCATGCTGGTTCAGGCCCAGGACGCGACGATCGCGAAAATCGATACTCAATATCTGCCGAAGCTCGACGCCATCATCGCCGACATCGCCGCTGCACGCACCCGCACCACGGACCTGCTCAAAGCCGACAATCGCCCCGATCAGCAGCGGGCCCTCGAGTCAAACCGCGATAGCCAGAAGGTCGCGGATGAAGCCGCCAAAGCCTATCGCCGCTATTTGCAACAGCAGCGCGAACAGATCGCCGGCGCACGGCTGAAGGCGATGCACGACCTGAAAATCGCCGACAATACGTACGAAACCGTCGAAGCAAGCGTCCAGCTCCGCAACCTGATTCGCGAAAGCTCGACATCGTTCGAGGCCATCCAGAAACTCGAGGCCCCGAGTTTCGAGCAAATCTTCCGGAACGACGAGTTGCGCAGGGAATTCGAGGACCTGACCAGGAAACTCGACGTTCCCGCCGGTTGATATGCACCTGTGACATCTGCACGAGGCTTCTGTTTCCTTGCCGCATCGACTATGTTTCCGCGCGGACTATGACAATAGTCCCATGAGCGGGTTTTCGATGGTGTTTTCCGGAAGAATTAAAGAAAGCGCGGCGGCGACAAAGACGTTCGGGTCGCTGCGCATTGATCGCCGTGTCCTGTCGACGCCGACACGCACCATTGCCATTGCCAATATCGCAACGGTGAGCACGGGCACACACGTCGCCCACAGGCCCACGGCGATTTACTGGCTGCTGACGCTTCTCTTCGTTCTGATGGCGTTGGGCTCGATGCGACCGGACTTCACCTGGGGACCGCTGACACCCACAGGCGGCACAGTGGTCCTTGGTTTCCTTGCGGTCGTCTTCGCGGGCCTCGCGCTCCGGCCGGATGACAAAACGCACTATCTGCTGATCTCATCGAGCGACGGCGTCCTGTCACGGTTTACGGCGCCGGATCGGTCCGTCCTCGAGGAGGTCCGCACGATCCTGACCGACAAGATCAACCGTAACGACGAGTCGGTAACATTCACCGTCAACTTCGACAGAGGATATATCGAAAATCCCGCCGCCCCCGGCGGGACGAGCCATCCCGCCGCGCTCCCCGCACCCGCGTCGGATCATGGAGCGCAGCACCAGGGACAACCCATGCGTTCCGGAACCGCGAATGCGCATGCGGAGCGCACGCCGACCGGCGGAAACAGACCCCGAGCGAATCCAGCCGAATCGACGTCTCAACCCTCACGGCAGCAACGCGCACAGCCGACCCTTTCATCCCCGATGAATGGAGGGCCCGCGACGGTGCCCCATTCGACGTCTGAAAGCTTCGTCGATTACAGCGGTGTCCTTCCGGCGATTGTGGAAATGCATCGCTTCTATGCGCGTCAGGCCGGTACCCAGCACCTGGAGCAGCGGCTGTCGGAGCTTGAATTGTTGATGCGCGCGGGAACACCGACGATTTCGCAGAAGACGCGCCTTCGCGAGCTTTCCGGAGAGATGTCGCAAATCCTGGGCGCCTATCCGCAGGCGGTCGAATTGTTCGACCATATCAACAGTCTCGTCTGACGGCGCATTAACGGCGGTACTGTACGAACTCCGTCAGACTGCCGACCCGATCATAGAGCTTCCGCGCGGTCGCATTACTCTCTTGTGTCGCCCAATAGATCCGATCGGCACCGCGACGGTCCGCCTCTGCATACGTCGCTTCGATCAGCGCTCGTCCGACGCCAAGCCCCCGAGCCTCCGGCGCGACGAACAGATCCTCAAGATAGCAGTACCACGTTGCCGACCACGTCGAACGATGAAAGACCAGGGCCGCGATACCCACGGCCTGTCCAGCATCGTCGACGGCGACGAGCGCCATCATGTTGTCTTCCTGGTTGAGGAGGCGGCGCCATGTCTGAGCAATGATATCCTCGGGGATGCTCGCATTATAGAAGACGATGTAATCGCGGAAGAGCTTGAGCCACGCATCCTTGTCGCTCGCCACTGCGGGTCTGACAGTCACCACCGATCCATTCTCCCTCCGAATTCCAAGCGTCGCTCTATTGCAAAATTTGCCACCTCTGTCAGCAGGGCGACCGTTGACGACGACACAAAGCCTCTCTCCTGCACCCAATCGTCAGCATCCATTCATATTCGAGCTTACGAAAGCGTAAGAGGCGAGGGATAACGCGGCACTTGAGTAACAGCTAAGATTGGATCGGCGGAGGAAAATGGCCGTTGCTTGAACATTCATATTCGGCTCCGTAAAAGCCCGCCTCGGTTCCCTCGACGAAGCGAGACAAATGCGACACGTTCCCACCCTTATCCTGGCCATTGTGTCAGTTTTGACGCTTGCCATGCATGATCCGCTTCTTGCTGAGGTCGACCCCGCCGCGCCCGTCAAGCCCGACCCTTGCGCAGGCGACACCTCCAAGCTCGGCGTTTCCCGCACCGTCGAAATCGACACCACGGGCGGCGTTGATGTCGGAGGCGACAAGTCCGACGCCAAGCACTTTCTCAACGACGGCGAAGTCGTCCTGACGTTCGACGACGGCCCGCTGAAATCCGACACGCGACCAATCCTGAAGGCTCTCGCAGACCAATGCACCAAGGCAACCTTCTTCATGGTCGGGCAAATGGCGCTGGCGGATCCTGAGATGGTCAAAGAAG
>CAYYDL010000493.1:0-2402 GCA_964470545.1 uncultured Hyphomicrobium sp.
TGTCGGTGACGATGGCTAGTCCGAGACCAGCGCCACCCTGAGTGTCAAGCCTGCGCCCGCGAAGCAAAAGCTCTGCTTGATGGTCCTTGTCAATCCCCGGACCGTCGTCGATCACGGAAATCGAGACACCCTGCATTTCGATACCCCCGACAATGGATATCTTGTGTCGTGCATATCGGGCCGCGTTCTCAAGCAGATTTCCCAGGGCTTCCGCCAAATCGTCTGCATTGATGCGCGCGGCCAGATCATCCGGAACGTTGAGCGCCCACTGCAGCGCTTTGCCCTGAGGCGTCCGCTCAACGACGCGGGCGATTTGTTCAACAGCGGTCTTGACGTTCGTCGAAGCATTGCCGCTGGCGTACGAGATTCGTGCACGCGCAATCTCGCGATCAATGTGCCGGCGCATGAGGTTCGTGAGATAGGATATATCGGAAGCGATATCTCCTTCTCCTTTTTCTCTTAGCCTTTCGATTTCTCCGTTGAGGACCTGCAGCGGTGTCTTGAGACCATGCGCCAAATCGGCCGCACGACCCCGTGCCTTTTCGATGGCCTTCTCGCGCTCATCCAAGAGCGCATCGATCTCTTCGGCCAGAGGTTTTACTTCTTCAGGGAAGTCGTTGCCCAATCGACGGACGTTACCCGATCGAATAGAGGACAGACGTCCCCGTACGGCCGACAGCGGCCGCAGGCCGACGCTCACCTGAACCCAGGATGCGGCGGCAAGCAGCCCTCCAATGATCAAGAGGAAGGGTATAAGCTCGGACGCAAAACTTCGGACCGACTTCTGAATTTCCTGTGAGTCGACAGCGACCGCGATACGGACCTTCGTTCCGCCAAGTTCGGCCGGAAGCTCGATGTATCGCTGAAGAAGATAGAGTTTCGCACCTTCTGGTCCCGAGATCTCATGCCGATGAGGCCTATCGGCGATATCGTCCTCGGCCGGAAGAGGAAGAACATTGTCCCATAACGATCGCGACCGCAGGCTCCCTGAGCCCGCTTCGATTTGCCAATAAAGTCCGGATAATGGTTCTTGAAATCGCGGATCCGACGGCCGGTGCGCCACGATGAGTTCACCCGCAGGATTGCGCTCCAGCCCCGCAGCAAGCTGATTTAGATAGACGGTAAGCTCCGCGTCAACCCGGCGTTCGACATGGCGTCTAAAAAGCTCGGTCAGACCGAATGACGCAAGACCGAGTGCTATCAGGATCGAGACGACGCCGGCAAACAACAATCTCAGGCGCAGTGAACCCACGCTCATGACGGCAGATCCGCGACCACGTAACCGAAGCCGCGCCTCGTCTCGATCAGGTCTTGGCCGAGCTTTTTCCGCAAGCGCGTGACGACGGCCTCCAGCGCGTTCGCATCGCGCGCATCGTCATCGCCGTAGAGATGTTCGATCAGCTCCGACGGTGGGATCACGCGCCCTTTATGATGTATCAGATACGTTATGAGGCGATACTCAAGCGGAGAAACGGCCACCGGCAAACCCTCTACGAACACGCGCATCTGGCGCGTATCGACCGCGAGCGGACCAGAGGTGAAGACTGCAGAGCCCTGTCCGACCGATCTCCGAATGAGCGCGCGGACACGCGCGATCAGTTCCTCGATTTTAAAAGGCTTAACGAGGTAGTCGTCGGCTCCTGCATCGATGCCTTCGACCCGCTCCATCCAGGCACCGCGCGCCGTCAATACGAGAACCGGAACCATGCGGCCTGATGCGCGCCACCTCTTCAGCACCGAAAGGCCATCTATCTTGGGAAGTCCCAAGTCGAGAACGATCAGATCATAATCTTCCGTATCGCCGAGAAACCAAGCGGCTTCCCCGTCACGAACGGCCTCGACGCTGTAATTTGCCTCCGTCAATGCTGAGACGATATTCTGCGCAATCTTCGGATCGTCCTCGACCACGAGAATACGCATCAATCGTCATCCTCGATTTCGATAATCTTCGCGGTCGCAGCATCCACCTTGATCTCTTTCAGCTTGCCATCCGGGGTGAGGACTTTGAATTCGTAGACGAAGATGTTGGGCTTCTTCGTCTTTAATTCGACATCCACAATTTGACCGGGGAATTGCGCCTTCAGTTGATCGATAATTTGCGTCAGTGGACGAATCCGTCCCTCGCTCAGGGCTTTGCGAGCGATCTCGTGATCGCGGGCATCGTCGTCGTCGGCGCTCGCCACGTGCCCGCCAAGCGATACGAGAGCGACAGATAAAAATAGCAGGGTGGCCAGGCGCTTCAGATAATTCATAGCGCCAGGACTATGCCCTTCCAAACCTGACAAAAGACTGACAACGGCCATCAGATCATCGTCAGGCCCTCTAAGCCAATGTCGCCGTGAACCGCGAACGGTTTGACAAACATTTGGAGTTCTCAACATGCAAAAGGCACACGCCATTCT
>CAYYDL010000494.1:0-3995 GCA_964470545.1 uncultured Hyphomicrobium sp.
GTCAGCATACGCAACGACGGGGGCCGAAACGGCCATCAGAAGACCAGCAATGATAGCGCCGCTCAGAACCTTGGAAATCATTCGTCTCTCCTTCGCATCTCATCCGGCCATTGCGGCCGTCAGGGAGCGCTGCATAAGGAAGGTTCTTTGCCGGTTTCTGGCTGCCAGCATACATTTGCGTAAGGTTGCGATGCACGCTGATCAAACCAGCGAAAATACGATATTTTTTAATTTATCTTCCGCGATCACAAATGTCGTTCAGGTCCCCACCCGCTCGAAATCGTGGCACGAAACGACAGGTCATCAGCCCACGGCTCTTACGACGAGAACGGTCGCATTATCCTGGTAGGGCTCACGAACCGCTTCGATCGATCGGATGATTGCTTTGGCGACGGCTGCCGCGCCATCTTTGGCATAGCCTTGGATGACACGGGCGATCTCGCCGGTTTCGAGCGTCGCGATGCCATCGCTCGCCAGGATGACATAATCGTCGGGCTCGAGCTTGAGCGGCTGGCGCGAGACGTCGAGAAGATCAATCTCCTCACCGGTCACGGCGGACCGGAGCATATGCCGACGGGGATCATTTCGTGCTTCGCTGGCCGTCAGCCTACCCTCGGCAACCATACGGTCGAGTTCGGGCGCGAGGGAGTGATCTTCGTTTAAAAGCGCGACCTCTCCGCGGCGGAAGAGATAGAGGGGGCTATCGCCGACGCTAACCCATTCGACGCCCTCGGGACTGAAGGCTGCGCCGATGAGCGTCGAGCCCATTCCGGCGAGCAGAGGATTCTCCGCGATCTTGTCGGCGATGGCCGCATTCGCAGCGCCGAGACCTGCGATCAGACGGTCGCTCATTTCTCCGGTTGTTGCGGCGGCGGACTTCAAAAAATGATCGCAGACGGTGCGACTCGCGAGCGCCCCGCCGGTGTGCCCGCCCATGCCATCTGCAAGCACGGCGAAGCCGCAGCGGTCATAGCCGGGGCCGTCGCTTGACAAGACGACAGGCTCGCCGCCATCCGACAAGAAAGCAGCAGTATCTTCCTGATAGTCGCGGGCTCCGCGCGTTGCGGCGACTGCATGCTCGAACGGCGGCATTCGATCCTTAAGCTTCGGAAATCTCGGACCAGTCAAACTCGCTTCCGCAGAACGGCAGGAATGCGACTTGGGTGCGCCCGAGCGTTATGACATCCATCGGCTGCAGCGGCACCGGGCCGGCCGGTCGCTTCTCGTTCACGGAAACGACATTCGTCTTAGCAAGATTTGGCACAAAGAGGAAAGAGCGGTCGCTCGAATCGTAGCGCAGGAAGGCTTGCGCTTCATTCGAAATCGCTTCATCGCCGAAATCGAGCGGGATGCGGTTTTGGGGCGACCGTCCCACCGTGTTATTGCCTTCGAAAATCGGGCGAAACGAGCCGAGACCGGGTCCACCGACGACGATCAGGAAGCCGACGACGGGATCGCGTTCGAAAACGCCGTGCTCGATCTTCTGCTTACCGCGGATCAGAACGGTGCGCGGCCCGGCCTCCGGCTCCAGTGGACGGGGCCTCGGAGATTCGGGTCGGACCACGCGCGTGGTGGGTGGCGCGTCTGCTTCCGGCGCCCGACTGAGCCGCTCGGGGATCTTGGGTTCCGGACCGGTGCGCGCAAGTCGCGCGGCCTCTTCAGCGCTCAAAACTTCCGGCTTCGCTGCGATCGGTGGAGGGGAAGGATTTTCTTCACTTGTCGGTGTCGGGACCGGCGCAGCGCTGAGGGGCTTGGCGCGAACGGGGCCGGGCGCAGGCGTGGGACCAGGAATGGTATCATCGCGGCCGGCGGCCAGCAGCGCATCCCTCAGCGAGCCAAGAAACTTATGAGCTTTCGGACCTTTCGCTTCGTTGCCCGCAGTGGTCTCGCCTCGCTCGACAGCCATTGATCGATCTCCCTCAGATTGGACGCGCGCAGAGTTCCGCAGAATCGCGCCACGATGTGATACGCATGAACTGGAACCTGGACAGAACCTTGGCGGCGTCGGGAGTATTACCCGGCGCCAGCACGAAAACGCAGCTTTCCGGGACCAAGCTGGATGAGATCGCCGTCGCGGAGGCGCGCCCCGCAGCAGCGTTTGCCATTGACGATCAAGCCGTTGCTTTCGACGCCCGTTAAATCCGTGATGTGCCAATCGTCGGGATCTTCGCGATGAATGGCAGCATGATAGCGGTGGACATATCGGCTGGGGATACGGACGTCGTTGTCGTCTTCCCGACCAATTCTCAGCATGTCGCGCCGTATGGCGCAGCGCATGCCTCGCCCGTTTTCGATCTCGACGAAAGGACGCCGATAAAGACCGCCAACATTCTCCGCTGCATCCGCATCGAATTTGTCGTTCCTTCCCGGTCGATAGCGTCGCGTCGCATCCCTCCCCCGCCCAAGCGGCTTCAAGGTTTGGGTGAGCATCGCGAGCAGAGGCAGAGCGACGGCTACAAAGACTCCCAGTATCAAAGCGGGAACCGCCTCGAAGCTTTCCCAGAATGCGGCCTTCATGCGAATGGCGAATGGGCCAGGCGCATCGAACAAATTTTTTGCGCCGTCGTGAGACGTGGATAAAGTCAAGACTGCCATCACGAAAAGAATCGCCGTACCCGCTATGGCGGTTTGCATCGTTCGTGACCGCTCGTGCCTCATGATTCGGGTTCCCATCGCGCCATCCCAAGTTGGCGGAGAGATGTCGGCGGCAACATGGCTGGAAAGCGACACCTTGAGGAATTATTCATCAGGGGTTCATCCCCCGTCGATACGCCACATTCTTGCGCCATGGGATCAAAACAGAGACAAGATATGGGCGGCGGGCTAAGACATCAGTCCAGGACCGGCGCAGAGGCGTGTAATTACAAGCGCGCGGAGGCCCGCGCACGAGGACAATGACGCAGCTTGTCGCTTTACCGGATGGCACGGAGCTCGCGGGCGATTATAAGATCGTGCGTGTCCTCGGTGCGGGCGGTTTTGGCGTCACCTATCTCGCCGACGAACCGGAGCTGACGCGCAAGGTCAGCATCAAAGAATATTTCCCGAGCGATTTCGCCCTCCGAACGGAAAGCCTTGAGGCCACACCGCGCTCGGAAAGTTGCAAGGGCGATTACAACTGGGGTCTTGAGCGCTTCGTCGAAGAAGCGCAGACGCTCGCGAAATTCGACCATCACAACATCGTCAAGGTGCATCGCATCTTCCGGGCGAACAACACCGCCTACATGGTGCTGCGCTTCGAGGAAGGCAAAAACTTCAAGACGTGGCTGAAGGATCTCGGCCGGGCCCCGCGGCAGAAGGAACTCGACCAGATCGTGGCGCCGCTGCTCGATGCGCTGGAAGAAATTCACAAAGCAGATTTCCTGCACCGTGACATCGCACCCGATAACATCATCATCCGGAACACCGGCGACCCCGTTCTGATCGATTTCGGAGCAGCGCGGAGCGATATCGCCGCCCATTCCAAAACGAAAACCGTATCGGCGCTCGTCAAGCCCGGCTACAGCCCCTACGAGCAATATGCCGAGACGAGCCGCCAGCAGGGACCCTGGAGCGACATCTACGCTTTCGCGGCGACGCTCTACCATGCGGTGACCGGAAAGCGACCACCCGATTCGCCATCGCGCATGCTGAAAGATGAGATGGTGCCGGTCCGTGATGCGGCGCTGGCGAGCTATCGTGCATCCTTTCTCAATGCCATTCAGCAGGCGCTTGCGCTCTCGGTCGATGCCCGTCCTAGATCGGTCGCCGAGTGGCGCGGTGCTCTTCTCGCGCCAGAGCCGGAACGGCCCGGTCTCTTTCAACGTCTCAGAGAAAAAACGGAAGTCCGGCGACGCAAGGACGAAGATCAAGACGTCGCGCACGCCATCGCCAATGCACCTGTTCCGCCGCCACCCGATGCGCCAGGACCGAAGGGCGGGCTTCTCGATTTCGTCGATTCCCTGAGAATGCCGCCGGCCGCAAAGGAGAACGCACCAGCACCTGCTATTGGGCAGGCT
>CAYYDL010000495.1:0-2894 GCA_964470545.1 uncultured Hyphomicrobium sp.
GAGGAGCTCGCGATCGGCGCCGACACCGGCCCGCAGCAGCCCGCGCCCGACACCGGCCCCGCGGATCCGGTCCATCAGGTCCGCGAGGTCGCGAATTCGGTCTACGGCGTCCCGGCGAGCGCGCACGTGCGCGTGACGCTGACGCCGGAGTAGGGACGGTGCCTTGCGCATTCCGACGGGGCCGCTTGCCGCGCTGGACGGCGACGAAGTTCGCCCAAACCACACAAGTGCGCTCGGTTGCCTGAGATCCGAGGCGATGTCGGCGTGAGGACATCCTCCTCCTCTACTCCGCAGCTAGCGCCTGACCTGCGCCATCGGCACCAATATAGAGTTCGACTTGCTGCAGATACGATTGCATCTTGCGCAGACAGTAGTCAGCAACCTCATTCGGTTGCTTCTTGTTAGTGAAGTGAAATTCCAGATTGATATGTCGTTTTGCGCCCTTTGGGTCGACGCGAATATCAGGAACGATATTCGGAATCCAGGGATGTTTCTTTCCGACATGGATATCAACGCGAGATCCCAGTTTTTCTTTGATCATGGATCCGATTGCCGCGTTGAGTATGGAATCGTGCCCCTTGTCCTTCGACAGCCAGCGGTTGATGGCTTCGAAAGCCGGATCCGCTTTGATGATCGCCTGGTAGCCCGGTCCGCTCTTTCTCTTGCCTACTAGCGGTGGGTCGCCACTGAGCTGTCGAAACAACGGTGTAGATTCAAAATACTTAAGGGCACGGGCTGTTAGGAGCCAATTTCGAGACCCGCCATTGTCGATGATTAGCTGACGGAGCTTGTTGTTCTGTGTATAGGCCGCTATTGCGGCTACCATGCAGTTCGTCGGTATAAACAGAATACGCGTTCTCAGAACGCCACTAATTGCAAGCTGCAGCCTTCTCGCAGTCCAGAAACCCTCGCGTTGAGTCCCCTTCACGTATTCATAGAGCGCATCGTGATTTGCCGTCCAGGCGTCATCAACAGCATCGCCGCGTCTGACGAACTGTTTTACAACCTCCTCGGCCTTTGTATGGCAGATAATGAACCATACTTCTGAGAATTTAGGGATCTTCGAAACGGCCGTAGAGAGATATCCAGATTTCTCAGTCCACGTTTCGCGAACACTTTCAAGATATCGCCGAATCACTCTATCGGACTGAACTGCCTTCGACTGGCCGAGAACAATCTCGTCTAAGTCGCCCCGAGTTAGGCCGAAATCAGTAATTGGTCGACCATCGTTTGCAACAGAGATCGTCGTCTCGGCGATGTTGACGAACCGATCAGCGGGGGGGCCGGAGAATCGCATGATCTCCTCCCCCTTCGTGAACATGGTTCCCGAAACGCCCTCTGAGAACGAAATCATCTTCTTGACGTCGCTCTCATTGACGACTGGCCATAAGAGCAGCAGCGGCGAACCCCTCAAGATGCCATTAAGTGCTCGGAAAAAGCCGCGCACGGCTTCGTCCTCGAAGCCGTCAAGGCTCTCAAGATAGTCTACGACAATCGCAGTCGGTCCAAGTGCTCTCTCTGTGGTGGCCTGCCTTGCGAGTTCTTGAAGATCGCGCAACACGGCAGTCAAGCCATCTGGTGGGTGATGATGTGCTGCCGGTAAGTGATGAAGCCGCCGGATTCCAATGTGTTTCCGCCAGCCCAGTGACTCAATAAATGTAGATTTTCCGCTACCTGGGAGTCCGAAGATAAACAAGATCTTCCCACTCACCTTTGCTCGAGTGAGATGTTTGATAATTCGTTCTTCATCGTTTTCCAGCGGAACGACGAAGTCCATGAGCTTCTGTACAAGCGTCTCTTGTGAGAACAGCTGTTTGGCCTCTTCATACGAGACCGGAAGTTGCAGCTCTGGTTGTGGCCCAGCGGGGTTCGTGGCAGTGTCCCGCTTCCGTGGGTACCGATTCCGGGCGACGGTTTTCTTCTTCGTAGGGCGACCGCCATTCGAGCGCATAGCGTGACTATAGCTGGACCGTCTGACATTGTTGGCATTTCGCCCCTAGTCAGCAGAATCAGTGTCCTCGACCTAGAGAGCGATACTGGGACGTCGTTCTGATGCACAAGTTGCTGTAATGATGATGCTTTGTGGTTTTCTGGGGAGCCTGCGCCCCCGCGTGTCCGTTGTCATGCGGCGAGCGGCGTCGGGGTCTTGTGGACGTTCTACCAGACCTGATTGCCGACTCTAGATGCGCCAGGAAGTCACATTGGGGGGCCCCAGAGACGCAAATATGGAGATCAGTTCCCTGCGAACTGGCCACCACGTACGCAGCTTACTAGTGCAGGGGCGCGGCGCCGGCGTCGTGTGACCTATCACAGCACGCACGCCGGCGGCGTCGTCGTCGTGAAGCCGAGGATCGCGTCGACCTGATCGAGCTCGCGGTGCCAGTAGCAGAGCTGATCGGTGAAGTAGAGGTAGCCGAAGCCGTAGGTCGTCGCGTTGTCGCCGCGCGGGACGAGCTGCGGGTCGGCGTCGTGGCGGTCGGCGTGGCGGCGCGAGACGATCTTCGCGGCGTCCGCGAGCTCCGAGGCGGCGCGGTCGCGCGCGGACTTCGCGCCCGCCTCGTCGCCGGCGAGGTGCGCGAGCACGGCGCTGTACGCGGCCGCGATGAAGTGGGCGCGCGCGCGATCGATCGCGAGGCCGTCGCCGAGCTCGCGCGACCAGCGATCGGTGGGCACCGCGGCGGCCGCCATGCGCGCGTCGAGCCCGTCGACGGCGGCGGCGTAGTCGGCGAGCGGGCCCATCACGTTCGCCTGGAACGCGGCGACCGCGTCGGGCGTGGCGGCGACGAGGTCGTCGAACGTGACGCGATCCGGCTGCGAGATGATGTCGAGCGAGCGGCCGGCGTCGATCAGCGCGTCGCGGCTCGCGAGGTACGCGGCGAGGTGCTGCGTGATCA